>JAYUPM010000359.1:0-8772 GCA_043760145.1 Spartobacteria bacterium | reverse complement strand
GCGTCATGCGCTTCGCCCGGGCCGGGAGCCTTGCCGCCGGAATGAACTTCCTTCCCATGGGCTGGCGCTGCGCCGGGGAGCGGATGTTTTTCGCAGCCATTGGCAAGGAACATGAGAACAGGGAGCAAAATAAGTCGGAAAGGCTTCATAAAGGGGCGCAGGCTAATGAGCGGTCCCCGCCTTGCCAACCCACATTTCGCATTCCGTGTTGCCCTAAAAAAAGCGGCGGGACGCCGACATGGGTTTATCAGTGGTTCTCTTCCCCGCCTTTATTAGTGGTCGGGATAAGAAGCGAATCGACGTAGCGTTCATTGCTCTGTCGCAACCGCTCGACAATCAAGCGGCCAATCGCGATCAACAACTTGAAGGCCGCGCTCGGATAAACCCCGGCCAATGCCGAGACCGCCGCCTGGGTGATTTTCAGGAGCAAACATTCCTGGACCGCAATGACATCCGCCGAACGCGGTCCCATGCTTACCAAGGCAATTTCTCCAAAAAAATCACCTGCCTTCAGCAATGCGATGTCGATGCTGCTGCCTTTGCGGTGATGGACGACTTTGGCCTCTCCCTGCACGAGCAGATACATGCTATCACCGGCCGCATCCTGTTTGACGATCAGTTCACCGGGCCCAAAGATTTCCGGGTCGAGTAAATCGAAAAATGCGTCGTGTTCGTCGTCGTTAAATTCGGCGAACAACGGTTTATCGCGCAATAAATCGCGCATTTCGAGCTTGGTAATCATGACTGATGCCCTTGGAGGATATGGCCGGCGCGCATTCGGATTTGGCGGGTCGCAATACTTGCGACATCGGCACTGTGGGTGACGATTACCATGGTCGCTTCGCACTGAGAAGCGATTCTTCAAAATCTTGCATCGGGAGCGCTAGCGCGTATTTGGCGGGGGCCGAGCCGGAAGATTTGGGGTGGAAACATTTTCTTGCCTATAATTTTCCTGCCTGCGTTCCAAAAAAATCCATCGTTACACCCTGATGGAAGTCTCTCACTGGGTCCGCAGATTGCGCAGATTCTCGCAGATGACCGCAGATACCAAGCCCCGGAAGCGGACAGTCATCAGGATTCGAGTGTTTTGAACGCCAGCCTTGCCCGATCTTCATCCGGTTAAAATGTAAGGTGTCACTTCCCGGGGTTGTCGGCAAAAACTCGCAATCGACCTCTTGTGAAAACCACCCGCAAACCCTTATAGAATCAAGACTCCCACCCCATTTTTCCCACCCTGTGGGATGGCAGTGTAATGTAACCACAAATAGCAGGCACGGATGAAGAACTGACAAAAGCGCGCATTGCCCAAGGAAAGGCGGTGAGGCAAGTTGGGCGCTGGGAAAACCATCGAGTCCTGAATTTGGAAACCGTGAACTCACAACCTTCAACCCGGTGCGCGATTGAAATCGTGGATGAAAGTGACGACTGGATTGTGGTCAACAAACCGCCTTTCCTCGAAGTCCATCCGAGCAAGCCCACCGGCCGATTCACCCTCTGGCATGGGTTGCGCGAACTGCTCGCCTTCGAGATCGCCAACGGTGGCCAGGTTTCCATCATCAACCGGCTCGATCGCGAAACCAGCGGCCTCACGCTCATCGCCAAATCGCGCGGCGCGGCCCGGCATTTTCATCAACAAATGGAGCGGCGCGCGATCGGCAAAGAATATCTGGCAATCGTCTGGGGCTGGCCGGTGGCAGACACTTTCCGGGTTGATCTGCCGATCTTGCGCCAGGGCGAAAAGGAGCCTTTCCGGATTTATCTCAAACAGATGTGCCACCCCGATGGCGCACCCGCCCGGACTGACTTCCAAGTGATGCAACGCTTCACGCGTCCGAGCAGCAACGGATCAGAGTTTGCCTTGATCCGGTGCGTGCCGGAGACGGGCCGGATGCATCAGATCCGGGTGCATCTGGCGCATTCCGGGCATCCAGTTGTGGGGGACAAAATATACGGTCCCGATGAAGGATGTTACCTGGAATTTATCGACCAAGGCTGGACACCCGCATTGGAGCAGCGCCTTCTCCTGCCCCGGCACGCGCTCCATTCGACCCGGATGTTCATGTCCGAGCCGCAGTTGGACTGGCACTCCCCGCTTCCGAGCGATCTCAGCGGGTGGATCGAAGAAAAGGATGAATTATGAGTTATGAATTATGAAATTGAGCAGGCATTCTTCAGTCCTCCTTTCCCTTTCCTAATTCATAATTCCTAATTCATAATTTCCTCATGAAGGCCAAATGTCATAATTACTCTGGATGTCTGAAAGCCTATCGTGGCGAAGCGATTGAACTGGCGGAGGGCACCCCGTTGGTTTGCCCGGAATGCGCCAAACCGATGACGGTCGTCACCGGTGGATTGCCTGTTTTTAAGATCGTTTTGGCGGGCGTTGGACTCGCGGCCCTCATCGCCGCGCTCTATTTAGGCAAGGCTGGTTTTACAGATAAACGCCCGGAAGAGCTGGGAACAAAACCGGTCCCAAGCATCGCGACTGGACCTTCCACGCCCGTTGTGGATGTCAAGAAAAACACGGCGGAACCGCCCCCAGTTCCGGAAGCTGGTCCAGAAACCGCCGCGCCGATTCGTGCCCCAGCGAATCTCGACCTTGATCTCGGGAACGCGGAAACCAAGGAGATCAAGGCCTCGGTGCTGACGCGGATTGATCTGATGCCCGATGTGACCCAGGCCAATAAGGACAAGCTTTACGCCAGCGTCGAGCGGGCCCGGAGAATGGGCAAGGTGCTCACGATTCCGTTCCTTTCCGGCAAGACGGCGCTGACCCCGGTTGGAATCCAATCACTGAAAACCGCGTTGGAAGTTCCTGTGATTATTAAGCTGCGCGATGATCCCACCGCAGTGTTCGTGATCCTCGGTTACGCTGATCTCAAGGGGGATAAGCAGAAGAATATCGCCATCTCCCAAACCCGCGCGGATGCCGTGCTAAGTGCGATGCGTGAAAAATGCGGGGTGGTCAATGTCATGCACTCGGTGGCCATGGGCGGTTCGGCGCTCGTCGATCCGGAGAACATGGAGAAGAATCGGATCGTGGAAGTCTGGGCTGTCCTTCCGTGAACGCACCGGGCATGGCGCACCTGGCAATCAACGCTGGGCTCCCTCCGCGAATCATCAGTCTAAAGCCGGGGACGCTGGTTGCCGGCCGGTCGCTCCAAGCCGATCTGCCACTCGAGCACCCGGAAGTTTCGCGGGCGCATTGCCGGTTGCGTTGGGATGGAGCCAATTGGTTGATTGAAGACCTCGATAGTGCCCGTGGGACAAGGATCAACGGGGCAGCCATCACAAGTCCGACCCAGCTCAATGAAGGCGACCAGATCGGGCTCGGACCAGTGCTACTTCAGTTCGGGTTGGGAGCCGCCCCAGTGATTCCAGCGCGGGAGCTCGATAAAAGCGCCACTCATCAATCAGCCGCGACAGACCGAATCGAACTGACCGGCTCCATTGTTATTGGGCGCGATCCACAAGTCGATGTGGTGCTCAACAACCCCGCGGTCTCCCGTCGGCATGCGCAAATCGAGCACAAACCGAACGGCGGATACGTGGTCACGGACTTGAACAGTTCCGCCGGGTCCTTTGTGAATGGGAGGCGCTTTGACCAACACGAACTCACCGTTGGCGACCGTCTCCAGATCGGGCCATTTTGTTTTCAATTTGATGGCCAGGCCCTTGTGCGAATGGCCAACGCAGGCGGTTGCATTGAAGCTTCGCAGATCGTTAGCCGCGCCGGCGCACAAGTCATTCTCGATACCATTACTCTTACGGTCCCGGCCTCCCGGTTTGTCGGGATCATTGGGCCAAGCGGGGCGGGCAAATCTTCGCTGCTCCATGTGCTGGCCGGACTGCATGCCCCCGACGGCGGGAGAGTCCTCCTGGATGACGCCGATGTGTATCAAGCAGGCACCCAATCCTCATTCGGCTTTGTCCCCCAGGAAGACATTGTGCACCCGGAACTCACTGTGTCCGAGGGGCTCCGCTTCAGCGCCCGGCTACGTTTGCCTCCCGGGACACCGGGGCTCGAACTGCAGAAGCTTTTGATCCAAACCATGGATCAACTCGGACTCAAAGCACGCGCCGACTTTCCGATCGCCCGTCTCTCTGGGGGCCAGCGCAAACGAGTGAGCGTCGGTGTGGAGTTGCTCGGCAAACCGGCGGTCATGTTCCTGGATGAGCCGACCTCGGGGCTCGACCCGGCCACGGAGTTCCAGTTGATGGAACTACTCCGCGATCTCGCCGACACAGGCTGCACGATTATTTGCACGACCCATGTCATGGAGAACGCGTTTCTCATGGACCAACTCGCGGTCCTCGTCGGTGGCTGCCTCGCCTTTAGCGGTTCGCCCCAGGAAGCCCGGGAATATTTCGGTGTCACCAGGCTCAACGCGCTCTACGATCAGCTCCTCAACCGGCCCGCAAAGGAATGGCAGACACAGTTCGCGCCGCGCCAGGAGCGAGAGGAGGTTATTCCCAAATCCCCTTCCCTTTTATCAAGGCCACGGCGGCCTTTTGCACTTCCCATCCTGCTGGCGCGCCAATGGGCCATTCTTCGCTCAGACTGGCGTAACTTCGGCATCCTACTGGGCCAACCGCTGATCATCGCCGCGCTTGTGTGTTGGGTAACCGACGAGAGGGCGCTGGTGATGTTCTTCGCTTACCTTGCAACGCTCTGGTTTGGCTGTGCCAACGCGGCCCAGGAGGTCGTCAAGGAATTGGCAATCTATCGGCGGGAACGGCTGATTGGAGTCGGGGCCCATAGTTACTTATCAAGTAAGTTTATCTTTCTCACCGGCGTTACGTTTATCCAATCCATGCTTCTCTATGGGGCCATGCTTTTGGGTGAACACGGTCGAGACGGGACGGTCGCATGGCAGCTCTCCGCCCTGTTCGGCACAGCCCTCGCAGGGGTCGGGATCGGGCTGACACTCTCGGCTTTGTCGCGGACCGTCATGCAAGCGGTCATCATGGTGCCACTCATCATCATCCCACAGATCGTATTCTCCGGATACACTGTCCCTGCCAGTGACATGACCCCGGCCGTCCGCTGGGTGAGCCGATGCATGCCGAGTTACTCGGCCCAAACCATCTTCGACACCAGCTTCCTCTGGATGAAACCGTTGCGAGGAGAGACGATCAACAATCACGCCCAAGCTTACCGCAATCTTGATCCGGATCGGCGATTTACTTCCCGGGATATCTACAATCGAAAAGAACCGGCGCTCTTTGCGTTGATGGTCCTTGGGTTTTGGGCGGTTGTCGCCTATCTCGCCTCATGGCTGGCCCTCAAACGCCGCGAGCGGATTTAGCCCTGTTCCCGGGTTTGTAGTTCCGCATTTATGCGGCAAGGGCGCATTCCCACACTTCTTCATTTTTCATTCTGACTATTGACTTCGCCTCCCCGGACCGGCTGAAGCCGGAACTACAAACCTGCGCCCAAGCTTACTCAGCCTTGCCGTAGACACGGACCGTCTGGGATTTGCCTTTTAATGCGCGGTCGCCGAAATCGGTAAAGTTCGGAGGCGCCGCGAGGTGGGTGGAAAGGTCGCCGGAAATAACAAATCGTTGTGAGAGCTCCTTGGCCACCGATTCCAGGCGGAACACCGTGTTCACTGCGTCTCCAATGATGGTTGCATCGCGTTCCGCTGTGACTCCGACATTGCTGCATGTCACGCGTCCGAAATGGAGCGCCACAGCGATGCGGAAAGGATCACCGTTCGGCCATGATCGTTTGGCGGCAAGCGCCAGGATCTTTTCCGCGGTCGCAAACGCCGCCTCGCAATCCGCCGGACCGTCCGCGCTATTGCCCCAGTAAGCGAGCAGCGCGTCCCCTATAAACTTGTCGATGGTCCCGGAACTTTGAACCACCATGTTTCCCGTCTCCCGAAACCATGCCCCGAGGATCTGCGCCAAATCGCCGCTGGCGGTTTTTTCGGCCATGGTGCTGAAGCCGCGGATATCGCAAACGAGAAGGGCAACAGGCCGGGTCTGGATGGAGGAGTCGCTCTCGATGGTCCCGGCGACCGTCAGGAGGTGTTGTTCCTTGCAGGTCTCGTCGAGGCCTTCCGTGAAAGTAATGACGTTGTTGGCGATGCGAATTTGTGCGCCCTCGACTAGGGTCACTGGCATGACGACGCGCTGGTCGTTGAGAAATGTCCCGTTGCGGCTCCCCAAATCGATGAGTTGATATTGATACCCGTTATGGCAGCGAATGACCGCGTGCTGCCGCGAAACCTGCGGACTCGAATTCAAACAAACCGTGTTCTCACGGGTCCGGCCAATGGTGGCGGTATTCCCGATTGGAACATCGAAAGGGTCGGCGTTGGCCGGTTGAATTGAAAGCTTTGCTCCCATGCCTCGCCGATTGAACACTCCACGGCCCGGGAAAAAAAGGGTTTAGTGGAGGATTTGAATTGCGCCCCTTCCATCCTTTGACTCCCCATGCTAAGTGCGCAATTATCCTGACCACTGTGATCCCTGACAATGCCTGAAAATCTCACGTTCGACCATTACGAGGTTTTGACGCGGGAAGACGGCTCGCCGCATGAGCTTGGGCGCGGGGCGATGGGGATCACGTATAAGGCGTTTGATACCAGCCTGCGAATCCCGGTGGCGTTAAAGGTGATTAACGCGACTTACCTTGAGAGCGAGGTGGCCCGCCAACGTTTCATTCGAGAGGCGCGTTCCGCGGCCAAATTGCGGCATCGCCATGTGGCATCGGTCTTTCATCTTGGGATCGACGGGGACGCGTATTTTTATGCGATGGAATTTATCGATGGGGAAACCGTTGATGCCCTGATCAAAAGGGAAGGGCCACTGGTGCCGGTCATTGCGATGCGGATCGCGGCCCAAGTGGCCCGGGCGCTCAATGCCGCGCAGCCACATGGGTTGGTGCATCGAGACATCAAACCGGCCAATCTCATGCTCATCCGCGAGGACGACGAGTTGATCGTCAAGGTCATCGATTTCGGCCTGGCCAAGAGCTCGCTCCCGGGAGAGTGCGAAGAAGATGCCGCAACCTTGTCCACAGGCGGTTTTGTCGGGACTCCGCACTTCGCCAGCCCCGAACAACTCGCGGAGCAGGAACTCGACGTGCGTTCGGACATCTATTCGCTCGGCGTCACGCTCTGGTATATGCTCTCCGGTCAGACCCCATTTGCCGGCTCCACTGCCCAAGTCATGAGCCAGCATCTCTCCCGGTCACCGCCTTTTGAGAAACTCCACTTTCTTCCGCCCCCGGTTACGGCGCTTTTAGGGCAGATGCTTCATAAGGAAGCGTCCCATCGGCAACAAACCGCGGTGGAATTGCGCAAGCAAATCGAAGCGTGTATCGAAAGCGTCGCGGGCTCGCTTCCTGCCGGGTCACCGCCCGCCACCGCCACTCGCTCCGCAGCGGACAGCTCAACCCCCGGGCCGATCCAATTCGCCATCGGGACCACTGTTGCCGGGCATTACCGGATCGAGGAAAAGATCGGGGATACCAATTCCGGGATGCTTTGGCGCGCCCAGGATATCAAGGCGGGGCGCCCCTTGCGCCTTCTCCTGTTGAATGGCGATTTATTGAATGGAGCGGAGGCATACACTGCCATCGAACGTGAGGTGGAGCGCGCCGCAAAGGTTCGCCATCCGAATCTGCTCGAAATCTACGCATTGGAGAGCGTGGAACGCGCCAGCTTTATAGCGACCGAGTGGATTGATGGATTTACACTGCTGGAACTGCTGCGGGCGCGACGCGAGTTGAAGGCGAACGAAGTAGTGCCGCTCCTGGATCAAGCGGCCCGCGGAATCGATCACGCTTTAGCGAGCGGATTGGCACACGTGGATTTGTCACTGCATCACATCTTCCTCCATTTCCCCGGGGCACTCGCGGCGAGGGAAACCATCATGCGCCAGCCAATTGCGGTGTGGCCGCCATTTGTTGTGAAGGTCTATCCCCTCGGGATCACGGGCGAGCTGGCTCTCTCCGGGACTTGGGCCGGGGGACAGACCATCGTGGGAGATCATACGCCGCTGCCAAAAGAAGACGCTCGAACCTGCTACATCAGGGGACTTGGGAGCGTCGTCTACGAGCTTTTGGGCGGCTCAATTTCCGCGATTCATTCCGGGTCGGAACATCCACGATATACGCCGCTCGCTTCGCTTTCCGAAACTGGCAATGACGTTGTGCGAAAGGCGTTGAATCCGGAATGCGCGTTTGCAAGCGCCGGGGAATTTGCGGAAACGTTCAGTAAAGTAACCGGCCGCGAAGTGAGTTGGAGCGCCCCCGCCGCCCCGATTCCAACGCCGAACCGGCCCTTAATCGAGCCGCCGCCCCAGCCGGAAACGGGACCCCCGCCAATGCCGGGCGTTTTCGCGGGCGGGATATCAACACCCGCGCGCGGGATATCGATTCCGCTTGGGGCAGCGGCGCTCCTGGGCGTTATCGCGGCATTCTTTGCGTATCAGCGGATGGATAATCCCAGGGATTCTCGTTCCTCAAGCCTGGAGACTCGGCCGCCGCCGATCAGCGCGCCCATTGCCCCGGAACCGGATAAAGAGTCGGCCGATGTGACTCCCCCGGCACCCATGCCCGTCCCGGCCAAACCACCGGAACCCGCTCCACCATCCCCGCAAGAATTACTCAAAGCCGCGGTCCGTGAAGCGGACGCTTTGGAAGCGAAAAAAGATTGGCCCGGCTGTCTCAAAGCATGGCTGGAAATTGCCCGGTCCTATCCGGAAGTGGACAGCGCAAAGGTGCATCTTGAAATGATCCTCGATACGCTGGGCGCGCGA
>JAYUPM010000358.1:0-3376 GCA_043760145.1 Spartobacteria bacterium | reverse complement strand
CGAGGACGAGGGACGAGGACGAGGACGAGGACGATATTTCCTTAACTTCGCGCCATTCGGGACAGACAAATTGGGTTGGCTTGAGGGAGGATGGTTTCAAATCGTGCGGAAGGTTGGCGCGGATGGGCGAGTGAATGCCTTAGCGAACCTATTTAAGCGTTGGCAATCGAGCTATTTTCCGTGGATTCGCCAGTTCTTGGGGCGGATCTAGCCGCCAATTCCCTTCCGGGCGCGGCTTCGCAGATGAGGGATCTGCCGAACCAACCCCTCCCGTCCTGTTCTTTATCCGCGTTCATCCGAGTTATCTGCGGTTTATAATTCCCCGGCAGGGAAAGCGCTTCCGAAAGCGGCAGAGGACACTCGATAATTAGAACGAGTCCGCGCCGCTCCCATGTGTTCTGATTTTTAAATTCCGGGGTCTAACGTCGCTCAAGGGTCCGCATGTCCGGGGATGTGGAGAATGCCAAACCTGACTTATTCGGTCCGGGTTCTTTATCTGCGTTCATCTGTGAAATCTGCGGTAAAAAATTCCTGGATCTGCGGGGAAGGCGCATCACGCATCACGCATCACGCATCACGCATCACGCATCACGCATCACGCATCACGCCGTCAGCATCCATTCCCATGCCGATCGGACTTTCACACCTTTGGGGGCTTCCTGGTGGGCGAGGTGCATCCCGATCGTGTTCAAGGTCAGCAACATCGCGGAAGGCCGACGCTGCTCGGCAAGGGCGCTTTCCAGCGCACGAAACTCGCGAGCGCGAGTTGCCGCATCGCTGACGTCCGCGCAGACCTGAATTAGCACGGGCTTGCCTGAACGGGGCGTCGCGAAAAAATCCACCTCATAACCTTCCCGCGTGCGGACATAAGCGCACTCGTGGTCGCGTCGTTGGAGTTCGATGAGCACCGCCGTTTCTAGCGCATGGCCGAGATTCATTTTTCCGCTGCGGTCAAACGCATGGATGAGGCCCGAGTCCACAGGATAAACCTTTCGCGGATTCGACGCCCGCTGCCTTTCGCTGGCGGCATGGATCGGCACCAACCGGATCAGAAATGAATCTTCGAGATGGCTTAGCATTGCGTGCAGCCCGTCTTTGGAGGAGGCCACACCGCGGGACTTCAAATCATTATAAAAACCGTGCACACTGAATAAGCTCCCCGCAGCGCCCAGCAAATGCCGTGTCAATTGACGCAGCGCCGGAACATTGCTCAGCGAATGGCGTTCGATCACATCGCGCAGGACAACCGTATCCACATAGCCTTGGAGAAGTGGCACCCGGTCCGTCTGGTTTACGCCTTGAGCCTCCGGGAAACCGCCGCAGAGAAGATACTCCATGAACGCCTTCTCCACCGCCGAGCGGCGCGCCTTTGTCAGGTGTGTTGCGGGCCCCTCCAGCTCCATCCCGCGATGGCGCAGGTGCTCTCGAAAGCTGAATGGGTAGAGTGCGGTTTCCATGGCACGCCCGCGGAGACTGGTGGCGATTTCACGGCTCAAGAGCTTGGCTGAGGAGCCGCTTACGAATATGCGGACCTTCTCGCTGTCGAGAATTCGCCTGACAAAAAGCTCCCACCCATTCACAGCCTGGACTTCATCCAGAAAAAAGGTCACCTCGCGTTTGTCACGATAGTGCGGATATCGCAGGTAATACTCCTCGAGCACCCAGTGCATCTGCTTCAATTCGAGGCCAGCGAGCCGTTCATCATCGAAACTAAAATAGACCTGCGTGTCACGAGGAGCCCCTGCCTCCACCCGTTCCCGTCTGCACTGGTGAAGGAAAGAGGTTTTGCCCGACCGCCTCATGCCAATGATGGCGTGGACCTTGTTCGGAACGGCCGGGAGGCGTATATCGCGCCGGGTGAGGCGGGGCATGTCGCCGGCCACGGACTCAATGAGTTTTTCCTGTATAACGTCCCGCATAGTATCCTTATTGAAAGGACTGATTTATCATGGATCGTCCTTTTTGCAAGGACGTAAATCTGCACCCCCACGATCTCTCGGATGCGTCTTTGGCGCTACTCCCCAATAAACCGGACGTCGTCGCACTGGAGCTTCAAACTTGCGGGAAGCTGCTTGGGGTCTAGCTTGACGGCCAATGTGTGGGCGCCAGCCGGGATCGGTTTGGCATAGCTTCCATTCGCATCGAGCACCAACGGATCGCCGTCCAACCATGCCGTCGTTGCCCCGGTAATAATCAGCGGCTTTTGCGTGGGGCTCGGAGCTTCAAAACGAGCCACGGCAAAGAGTTCACCCTTTCCAACTGACTCGGCAAGCGGCTTCAAGAGATCGCTAATGAGCCGCCCATCTACCAGCGTTTGCACAGGCAGCGCCTGGTCCAGCGGCTGAGACTTGAGCGCACTCGCGTTGTCCGCATACAGCCACCAGACCCGGGCCACGTTGCCTTTGCTCGCATCGAATCCACCCGGTTTCCCGAGCTCGCCCATGAATGCGAAGAGACTCCGCTTGGCCACATGATCAAGGCCATCGGCGAGCGCGGGCGGCATCAGGCTCCCGACATTCTCACGCTTCACGATATTCGCTTTCACCAATGCCATCTCCGGGCCGGGTCCGGGACGGATGAATTGTTCAGTGGCCGTTTCGCGAGTTGGGATGCCGGTCAACTGGCTCCCGTCTTTCATCGTAAAAGCGAACGCGTGATAACCTTCCTTTACCTTGGCGGCAGGATTGAAGACGCTTTCAATGCTGTAATCCAATGGCGCGCTTGCCCCGAGACTGCTGAGGTCGGGACCCATCTTCCCCCCTGCCCCGCCAATCGCATGACACACCACACAGCCGATCCGGCGATAAATGAGTTCGCCCTCAGCCGGGTCGCCCCCGCCTTTGACTGCGGCAACCATCCCGCTGATCAATCCCGCGATATCGTTGGATGACACAGGCAGTGACGCGGCTAATGGCTCAAATACTTTCGCGAGCGCTGCCCCTTTTTTTCCAGTCTCGCGCGCCGCCTTGAGTCCGGCTGCATACGTGATTGGCGGCAATTTTTTTGGCATCTCTTTTTCGAGGGCGCTCGCGGCTCCATCGATCTTCAAAAGCCCACGCCATGTTTCGAGCGCTTCCGCATCCGAGGTAATCGCCGAGAAGACATCGGGCAAATGGGTCAAGGCAGCGGACAGCTTCACATTGGCGAGCGCCACCAAAGCCAGCCGACGCACCGGCAACGGCTTGTCGGCAGCAACCAATCCAGTGAGCACATCCTGCGCGGGTGTCCCGCCAAGACTGCGCAAACCTTCGAACGCGGCGTTCCTTACATTGGCATCTTCGCCGAGGGCAAGCGTCTCAAGGCGCGGACTGGCCCAGTCCAATTTCCAGAGCCCGGCAAGACGCGCAGCTGCGGCCCGGATTTCATTCTCCTTGCG
>JAYUPM010000357.1:0-8802 GCA_043760145.1 Spartobacteria bacterium | reverse complement strand
GACGGGACGCGGGCCGGATTCAGCCCGGAGGAAGTCAAGGCGGTGTTGAAAACCGGCGGCAAGCTGGAGATCCACGATGCGTTGCTCTGCCGGGTCAGGTATTTCTGTGAAGGGGTGATCTTTGGGAGCAAGAAATTTGTGGAAGAGTTGTTCAATGCGAACCGCTGGCGGTTCGGAGCCAGCCGCACAACCGGGGCGCGGCCGATGCGCGGGATGGATTGCCCGGGCTTGTTTACCGTGCGCGATCTACGCGACCCGGTGATTCCGTGACAGATAAGACGGCGATGTGAAGGTTAACCAACAGGTTAGCTTCACTTATGCTGCCCTGATGGCGTGCGCGGAATGGAATTGTCGGCCAGACACACCCCGGCAACTCGCTAATCTCCGGAAATAGTTCGATTGCCAGCGCTCGAAGACCTTCTCTTACCGATTGATTCGTGTATCCGCGCCACCTTATCGCTCGAATTGAAACCATCCGCCCTCAAGCCACCACAGAGTCTCTGTCCCGTTTCCTTGATTCCTTTCCTTCTCGATTTTAAGCCGGTGGTCTCGTCATCGAGATCCGGCATACAAGGCAGAGGATGAAACGATGGTCAAACTCGCGCGCTGATCCTGCTGATCCGAGTCTTCTATGTGCGTCTCAGCGTTAAAAACATATCTCTGGCGGGAGGAGGTCGGGGCGGACTCTGCGGGTTTTAGCGAGGGCTTGTTCTTGACGCCATTTTTGGATGGCGGCGTGGTTGCCGCTTAAAAGGATGTCGGGAACGCGCGCACCGCGGAACTCGACGGGGCGGGTGTATTGGGGGAACTCGAGGAGCCCATTGGAGTGGCTGTCATCGAGGGCGGATTGGGCATCGCCAAGGACGCCCGGAATAAGCCGCACGATTGCATCGACAAAAACGGTGGCGGCAATGGCTCCATTGGTGAGGACGTAATCGCCAATGGATATCTCCTCATCCACGAGCTGATCGATGACCCGTTGATCGATTCCTTCGTAATGCCCGCAGATCACGATGAAATGGGGCGCCGTGGAAAATTGGGCGGCCAATTTTTGGTCAAAGCGCTTGCCGGCCGGGCTCATGAGGATCACCCGGCTTTCGGGCGTGCGCAACTCTTCGACGGCGGCAAAGATCGGTTCACATTTCATCACCATACCCTGGCCGCCGCCGTAAGGGGCATCATCGGTAACATGATGTTTGTCCAAGGCCCAATCCCTCAGATTGCGGGAATGCAATTGGACCAGGCCTTTCTCCTGGGCCCGTTTGATCATGCTTTCGCCGAGGGCGGCACTGGCGATGGCTGGAAAAAGGGAGATGATATCGATCCGCATGGAGAGAGGGAGGGGATGCCGAGAGGGCGATTGAAAAATGAAAATTTGGGGAAGGGGAGCAGCGGGAGGGGGCTGTGATGCCGAAGGGGGCGATTGAAAATTGAAAATTCAAAATTGAAAATTGAAAATTTGGGGAAGGGGAGCAGTGGGAGGAGGAGGGGATGCCGAGGGGCGATTGATAATTTTCAATCTCCGGTCCCTCGACGCGGACATAGCCCCGTCACCCTTGTCCCTTTGTCCCAAACCGGGTATCAACGCTCCCGCTCATTGGGAGCGCGCTAAACACCCATAGAATTCCCCCCGAACTTGGCCCGTAAACCTGCCCGCAACCAGACAAAGAATCGTCGATCCAGCTGGATCCGTCGCTGGATGATTCGGTTTGGGCTGATTGGGGTGCTGTGCGCGGCCCTGGTGAGCGCGGTATACTGGTATTGGGCATCGACGTTCGACATGGAGGCGGTGAAAGAGATGCCGCAGCGCTCCACGGTGTATGACGTGGAGGGTAAGGTTTACAGTCGGTTGCAAGGCGAGAACCGGATCGTGGTTCCGCTCTCTCAGGTCTCCGGCTATTTCATCGACGCGCTCCTGACCCGCGAAGATTCCCGATTCTATTGGCACAAAGGGGTGGACCCGATTGGGATTGTGCGGGCGATGATGCGAAACATCCTGCGCGGGGCGGCAGCGCAGGGAGCCAGCACTCTGACCCAGCAACTGGCGCGCAACAGTTTTCCGGAACGGGTAGGCCAGCGTAAAAGTGTGCACCGCAAATTGCTTGAGGCGTTCCTCGCGGTCCGGATCGAGGAGCGCTATTCAAAGGACGAGATCCTGGAGCATTACGTCAACCGGATCTATTTCGGCGCGGGGGTCTATGGAGTGGAGGCGGCCAGCCTTGCGTATTTCGCCAAGCACGCCAATGAACTCTCGCTGGGCGAAGCGGCGATGATTGTTGGGATCATCCGGAGTCCGGGCCGGTTCTCGCCATTTACCAACTTGAAAGGAGCCCAGCGGGAGCGCGACACAGTGCTTGATCGGCTCGCCAAGGCTGAAAAGATCACGCATGCCGACGCCGCCGGAGTTCAGGCAATGCCGCTAATTGTGGCGAAAAAGCGGCTGCTTACCGCCCAGGAAAATTATGCGATGGATGCGGTCCGCCGTGAGCTGGACCTGCTACTTTCCGATGACCAGCGCGATGACGGTGGGCTCAAGATTTACACGACCATCGATCCTGTCCTGCAGAAGGCGGCGGAGAAATCAATCGACACGCAGTTGCGCAAAGTCGAGGCCCGGCCAGGATATGCGCATCCGAAGCGGGCGGATTTTTCGGAGCAAGCCCGCGAGGAAGAACTGCAGACCCCTTATTTGCAGGGGGCGATCATGGTGATCGATAATCGATCGGGAGGAATCCGGGCATTGGTTGGTGGGCGTGATTTTGCGGAGAGCAAATACAATCGGGCGATCCTTCCGCAGGCGGCGCGCCAGGTTGGCTCAACCTTCAAACCGTTTGTTTATGCCGCCGCGTTTGAACGCGGGATGTTGCCGGGATCGAGCGTTAGCGATTTTCCGATTGCACGCGGCGAAATCCGGGAGGCAGCAAATTGGACTCCGGACAATTCGGATGGCAATTACAAGGGGATGTTGCGGGCAGAGGAAGGGCTGATTCAATCGCGCAATACGATGAGTGTGAGGGTGGGGGAACGCGCCGGATTGGAGGCGGTGGGGCAGGTGGCGATGGCTGCGGGGATTGAGGGTATGCCGCTTCAACCGGCGGTCTATCTTGGCGCATTCGAGACCACGGTGGCGGAGTTGACCTCTGCTTACACGGTGTTGGCCAACAATGGGGTGCGTCGGCAGAATTACATTATCGATCGGGTCGAGGAGTCTTCTGGCGAGATTATTTATCGGGCCGCCCATATCAGCCGGCCCGCGCTGGATCCCGGCGTGAGCTGGCTGATCACTTCCGCGCTGGAAAAGGCCGTCGATCGGGGAACCTCTTCCAGCCTTAAAGGGATGGGGTTCACCAAACCCGCTGCCGGAAAAACAGGGACGACCAACGATTATCACGATGCATGGTTTGCCGGATACACGACCTCATTGACGTGCGGGGTTTGGGTCGGGCTAGACCGTCCGCAAACCATTATTCCGCGGGGATACGGGGCCGCTTTGGCCCTCCCGATCTGGGCTGATATCATGAACGCCGCGTCGCCCAAACGATATCCGGCGAATGAGTTTCGGCCGCCGGGAGTGCTGCGGCGTGTCTCTGTTTGTGCGACCTCAAACGAATTCGCCACGACTGGCTGTGAACGGGCCGGGACTGCTTATGGCGCGGAGTTGCCGGGGTCCTGCCTGCCGCACGACGAATGTCATTTGCATCGCGGCACCTTGGTGACTGAGCGCGAGCCGGACCGGCCAAAGAGCCAGAACCCAATCCTGCGCTCGTTCCGAAAATTTTTCGGTGGCCAGTAAGAGGAAGAGTTGGCTCCGCTTGCGTCGCCGGGGGAAGTGCGCTAGAGATGCCGCCCCTTTTTTATGAACCGGCCCACAGTTACGATCTACGACACCACTCTTCGCGACGGCACGCAAGGGACCGGGATTTCGTTCAGCGTGGCCGATAAACTCCGGGTTGCCGAGAAGCTGGATGAGTTTGGAGTCCATTACATCGAAGGCGGTTGGCCGGGCTCCAATCCCAAGGATATCGCGTTTTTTGAAGAGGCATCCAAACGGGTTTGGAAGACGGCGCGGATCGCGGCGTTTGGGAGCACCCGGCGGGCGAATACACCGGTGGACCAGGATCCGCAGGTCAAGCTGCTCATTGACGCGGCGACTCCGACCGTAACCATCTTCGGCAAGACATGGCTGCTTCAGGTCATCGAAGTTCTGGGTGTTTCGCCGGAGGAAAATCTCGCGATGATTTCCGATACCGTCCGCTATCTAAAAAAACATGGGCGTGAGGTGATCTATGACGCCGAGCATTTTTTTGATGGGGCCAAGGATGATTGGGGATATGCGCTCAAGACTCTCCAGGCGGCCCGGGATGCCGGGGCGGATTTGATTGTTCTTTGCGACACCAATGGCGGATCGATGCCCGAGGAAGTCGGTCTCATGACCTCCCGGGTGATCGCGGATCTCGGCGTGCCTGTCGGAATCCATACGCACAACGATTGCGGAGTGGGTGTCGCCAACGCGCTGGAATCGGTTCGCGCCGGCGCTATCCAGGTCCAGGGAACGATCAACGGATACGGGGAACGGGTTGGCAACTGCAACCTGATCAGTGTGATGCCCAATCTTCAGATGAAGATGCACAGGCCGGTGGTGCCCGATCTAAGCGGGTTGCGGGAGCTTTCGCTTTTTGTGGATGAGGTGGCCAATGTCCCGCACGACATCCGCGCGGCGTATGTCGGCTCGGCGGCATTTACGCACAAGGGAGGGATGCACGTAAACGCGGTGCAAAAACTGGCGCGCACTTACGAGCACATCGAGCCCGGCCAGGTCGGCAATACGCAGACGATCGTCATCTCCGAGCTCAGCGGGCAAAGTAATGTGCTCATGAAAGCCGAGAAACTCGGGTTCACTTTCAAGAAAGGCGCGCCCGAAGTCGCAAGGATTCTCGGTGAGGTGAAGCGCTTGGAAAGCGAAGGCTACGAGTTCGAAGCCGCGGAAGGTTCCTTCGAATTATTGATCCGCCGGTTGCTGGGCCAGCACGCGGCATTGTTCACGACACGCGAATATCATTGCTCGTTCCGACGCACCGAGGGCGGAGTTTGGAACAAGTGCGAAGCCACGGTGAGACTCACGGTCGGCGAAGTGCAGGAGTATACGGTCGAGGAAGGGGACGGCCCGGTGAATGCCCTGGACGCTGCGTTGCGCAAGGCGCTTCGTCCGTTTTATCCGCAGATCGATTCGATCATCCTCGATGATTACAAAGTGCGGATCATCAATGGCCAACAGGGAACGGCTGCGCGGACACGGGTGCTGATCAATTCCACCGATGGCCATGCGAGTTGGGGAACGGTCGGCGTGTCCGATAACATCATCGAGGCGAGCTGGCTCGCGCTTGTGGACAGCTTTGAGTTCAAGCTCGGGCGTCCAGGGAAGTAGCGGAGATATCGGAGATCGGAGGTCGGAGGTCGGAGGTCGGAGGTCGGAGAATCGGAGGGCGGAGGTCGGAAAATCGGACGGATCCGTCGGATCGGACCGATCGGTCCGACCTCCGACCTCCGGCCCTTACTCGCGCAGATCACTGAAACGATCGACCTTGAAGTTGGGACTGCGTTTGGTGTTGGCGCGGTTCAATGGAGAGGCGCTTGCTGCGCCGATCACCGGTGGTGGAGCGGAGGCCGGGAAAGTGTTAATTGGGATCGATGCCATCCGCCCGGCCCCGGGCAGCGTCTGGCGCGCCGTGATAAATTGAGTCGGATCCCAATAGGTCGTGAAGTCGCGCGGGAAACTGTGCCTAAACATTCCGACCCGGATATTTTTGCGGATCTCAAAATGGAGATGCGCGTCATACATCCCGTGATTGTTTCCGATGGTCCCGATTTTTTGGCCGCGCGTGGTTAACTGGCCTTCTCTGACAAGGATTTCGTGAAGGTGTCCGTAAAGGGAATCAACGAACAGAGTCTGCCCGTTTTCCTGATAAGCATGCCGGATAATCACCACGTTGCCCCAGCCCATCCGGAAGTTGCGGGCATAAACCACCAGCCCATGCGCCGTGCTATAAACCGGGTCACCCAGATCCGTATCGCCGCCGCCGACCCCATTCCAGTCCTCGCCCAAGTGGCCATTGGCGCGAAACCCCCGGGCTTTGAAATACTTTTTGGCGGCATCTCTACCGACGGGGCATTCGAAGCCATCCGCCATTGGAACTTGGGCAACGTCCTGCGCATAAACCCATGGCGTCAAGACGCTTAAGAGGATAACTACGAGTAATTCAAACGTCCGGGGCATGGGTGATGTTATGGAGTCGTTTCCCGCTTTAGCGCGGCAGCAGGATCGCCAGGAGGAGAAGGATGCCCCCAAGGACGAGTCGGTAAACTCCAAAACCGACGAAGGTATGGGTCTGAACGTAACGAAGAAGCCATTTCACCGCCACAAATGAAACGATTGCCGCAACCAAAGCCCCCAACCCCAACATCGCCCAATTTTCCGACACGCCGCCCACCGGTGGATCCTTAAAGTATTTCAGGGTCTTCCAGCTTCCTGCGGCGAGGATCGTCGGGATGCCGACAAGGAACGAGAACTCGGTTGCGAGCCGGCGGTTTGCGCCAAAAATCAAGGCCAGGAGGATGGTTGCCCCGGAGCGTGAAGTGCCTGGAAAAATGGCCGCCAAAAGCTGGGCGCAAGCGACCGCGATAACGATGACCCAGGAAATCGAATCGAGCTGGACTCTTCCTCGCAGCCATCGTTCCACGACAATGAAAGCGATGCCGCCGACTATAAGGGCCCATGCGACAGGGCCTGTTTCCTCAGGGAGCTGAAAATCAAGCTTGTCGAGGATCACTCCGCCGACTGCGGTAATCAGGAATGCGACAAGGATCTTGGTGAGCAGGTCGCGGCTTTGCGGTTCCCGCCAACGGCCAAGCATTGCAAGGCGTTCGGTAAACAGGGGAAGCACAGCCAGCACTGCGCCGCATTGGATAACGATATTGAAAAGGTCGCTCTGAGGCGGCAACCAACGCTGGGCGATCAGGAGATGACCGGTTGAGGAGACCGGAATAAATTCGGTAAGCCCCTCAATAAATCCCAGGAGCGTCGCGACCAGCCAATCGGGAAGCATCGGGATCCGGAGCCAATCTGGTGGGTCTGGCTAAACTGGCCGACTTTTAAATGGCGGAATCGCCGCGCTCCTCAGTGCGAATGCGGACCGCGTCTTCAATCGGGAGGATAAAGACTTTGCCGTCGCCGATCTTGCCGGTCTTGGCCGAGGCCACGATGGCATCGACAGCGCGCTGGACCCGGTCATCGGCCAGGACGATTTCAAATTTCACCTTGGGGAGGAAGTCCACGGTGTATTCACTGCCGCGATAAATCTCCGTATGCCCCTTTTGCCGACCGAACCCTTTGACTTCGCTCACGGTCATCCCCTCAATACCGATTTCTGCCAACGCCTCTTTAACGTCCTCCATCTTGAACGGTTTAATAATCGCCTCGATTTTCTTCATGGGCCAACATTGCTAACGGCGGAATTCCAAATGGCAAGCGAGGAAGCAGATCTGTTCGCAGCCGGTTTGGGCTTCGAAAATGACCGGACGCTTGGATTTATAAAAAAACCGGGCCTATAAGCCGCTGTTGAACCGCCTTAATCCTGCCGCACTAATGTTCCAATGACTCCTTCAATGCCACAAATCGCCACTTGGATACGCGAGAATGACGAGCCGCTGTTTGCCCGTTTTTTCGAGGGTAAACCGCTGGAACTGCGCAATGCCCGCAGGGATTCTTTCGATCTTGCACCGGGCAGCGGGTTGCTCCTCACCGGCGGTCCCGACATTTCCGCCGACTTCCTCAACGAACCGGATGCGGATCCCGCGTTGATTCGCGAGCCCGATCCCGTGCGCGATACATGGGAGTTTGGGGCGCTTCAGTTTGCGCTCGGCCGCGGGTTGCCCATTTTTTGCGTCTGCAAAGGGATGCAAGTGCTCAACGTTGCGCTTGGGGGCAGTTTGCATCTTCATATCGAAGGACACAGCGATCCTGAACAGCGCGACCAGAATATTCAGGAACTCCGGTTTGCCGCTGGTGTGCGGCATCAGATTGGGCACGTCAACAGTTCGCACCATCAAGCCCTGAACCGTGTCGCCCCGGATCTGGCCGTTGAGGCATGGGCGGCAGGCGACGATATCATCGAGCAGGTCCGGCTCCGGAATTATCCGTTTGCGTTGGGAGTCCAGTTTCATCCCGAGCGTGATTGGATTTATGCGCCGTTGTTTGAGGAATTCGCTTCTGAGGTTCTGCGAGCCGCGAAATAAAATATGAAGATGAAAAGGCCCCTTCATACTTCATACTTCATAATTCATAATTTCCCTTCCCGTGCCTCTTTTATCCAGCTCACATTCCGGGCCGCTTGATCTTACTATCCGTTGCGGATTTGAGCTCACTTACGAGGTTTCATCCCCAACCCCCGCCATCTTTTTGCTCAAGCCTCGGCAGGACGGATGGCACTCCATTGTGGAGGAACGCTTCAATTTTTTGCCTGAGCTGCAGGTCTCGGAGTTTGTCGATCCCCACGGAAACCGGGCCCTGCGCGTGATCCTGCCGGTCGGACAAACGATGATGAATCACGACCTGATGATCGCGGTCCCGAGTGTGGTTGAAAACTTTGAAGCGATCGACGCACCGATTCCCATCGAGGATCTCCCTCCACTGGTTCTCCCATATACGTTACCGAGTCGCTATTGTGATTCCGACCGGTTGATGGATTTCGCGTTTGCCCAATTTGGAGAGGTGCCGCACGGATTGCGCCGGGTCCAGGCCATCTG
>JAYUPM010000356.1:0-3388 GCA_043760145.1 Spartobacteria bacterium | reverse complement strand
CTGATTACTGATTGCCGTCGGCGGGAACCAGACGTAGAGCATCAGATAGACCAGAACCCCGGTCACAGAGACATAGAGCCAGATCGGGACCGTCCATTTGGCGATTCGGCGATGCCGGTCGTATCGGGCTTGCAACGCGGGAATCACTGTCATCAGGACCAATGGCACGGTCAGTGCCGCGAGTGGGATGTGGGTAATGAGAATGAAGAAGTAGATCCCCTTCGGCCATCCCGGGTGGGTGAACTTGGTCACAATCCCTTTGGTTAATATGTGGTAAGTCAGATAACTCGTCAGGAAGAGCGTCGAGGTCACCAGCGCCAAAGACATTGCCACGATATGCGCCTTCTTCCGCTCCGCTTTGATCAGGGCCACCCCGATCACGACAAATACCGCACTCAAGGCATTGAGGCTCGCGTTCAATGCAGGCAGATCGTGGACGTTCATCGCGATTCCTTGCGCAGTGTTTCGATATCCACAACCAGCCGCTCCGTCTGTTCCGGCGTAAGCCCGTCATAGAATCCACGAACTGTCCCGTTCCTATCGACCAGGACAAGCTTGGTGCTGTGCGTCACCGGTTCCTTCAAGTTCCCGGGATCTTCCGTCACGCTCAATTTAAATCCCTTGTTCGCGAGTTCGAAAATCGCCGTCTTCTCTCCCGTGAGAAACAGCCACTTCTCATCGGCCCCGAACTTCTGCGCATACTGGGTGAGAACCGCAGGCGTGTCCTTGAGAGGATCGGTGGAAATGGAGACCAGGGCGACATCATCCAGGAGACGGATCTTTTTGTGAATCTCGCTTAGACGACTGGTGAGCATCGGGCACGGTCCCGGGCAGGTTGTGTAAAAAAAATCGGCGACCCAGATTTTTCCGCGCAAGGTGGAATGAGTCACAGTCGCGCCGGTTCTTTCGGTGAGCGTGAATTCGGGGATTTGCCAATAGCGGGCCAGCTGGGCGAGAGCAGACGGGGTGGTAAACACTTCAAATGCCTCGTCCGGTTTTTTGTTGCATCCGGAAACCAAAATCAAGGCGGCAAGCGCGGGGACAAGCAGGGAACCGCGAATCGATGAAGCGCTCATGATTTAGTTAAGACGAGCAACCCGAGTTGGAGTGGCAGATAGATGATTGAACCGAAGAAAAGCCGGCGGGCAGTGGGACGGGCGCGTTGAAAAAGGAAGTGAGATGCCAGGGCGATCAGCGTTCCATTCAGACAGATGGTGCCAATGAAATAAGTCTCATTGTTCATCCCGACGATATAGGGAGCCAGGCATATCCCGAAGAGTCCGAGGGCAAAGACCAGGCTAGTCAAAGCCGTGATGACGCCGCTTTTGTCGTCGCGCTTGAGCATCACAAACCCGGCGTTCGCGTATTCATCGCGGTATATCCATGCGATTGCGAGGAAGTGCGGCATCTGCCATGTGAACAGGATCCCGAAAAGGATCGCTGCGACGATACCGAACTCTGGATGGGCACCTTGGGCAGCAGTCCAGCCGATGACCGGCGGGATGGCCCCGGAAACAGCGCCTGCAATGGTGCAGATCGCGGTCTTGCGCTTAAGCGGCGTGTAAATGAAGAGGTAAATGAACACCGTGGCCGCTGCGAGAATGGCGCTTGTTGCATTCGCCGCCACCCATAGCCATGCGACTCCCACCACTCCCAACCCGATCCCGAGGCGAAGCGCGGAAGCCGGTTTCATACGGCCTGCAGGCAATGGCCGCGACTTGGTTCGCTCCATCAATCGATCGACATGTGTCTCGATCCATTGATTGAGCGCGGCAGCGGAAGCGGCCGCCAGCGTGGTCCCGATAATTGCGTGGAGGAGCAAGATCCAGTCAATCTTCCGCTCAGCCATGCAAAAGCCGACAAAGGTCGTAACGATTACAAGCGAGCTCAGGCGGGCCTTGGTCAGTGTGAGTAAATCACTTAAGAGCCCAATCTCTGGAACTGCCGCCGCTCCATCAAGGGGATTCACCAGCTTGTCGGTCAGGCGGCTCATGTCACCACCTCCTGGGGTCCAAGGGAAAGCCGCACTGTCAAGAGCACCGCCGTCGCAAGCAAGGCCGCCCCGTTGATAACATGGAGCGTCGTAATAACCGGGGGACGCAGATTCCAGATGACAAACATGCCAAGGGTCACCTGGCCAAGAAGCAACCCGATCAGCAACCAGGAGGGACGGGTAAGATGGACCTGGCCCGCCGCAGCGCGAATGGTCCGGATGGCGAAATAAAGCACCATGGCCGTAACAAGAAATGCGCCGATCCGAGTGTGGCTAAAATTGAGATCCACGAAAATATTATGGGCTGATGGGAACCAGCCTCCCTCGGGTGTGGCGGCTGGGAATGTGGGGATCGCCAGTCCAGCCCCAAGATGGCGCATACTGGCCCCGACAATGAGCTGGAGATAGACAAACGCCAGTGTGAGCCAGCCGAGTCGCGCGATTTTTTTGGCGTTGGGCATCAGCCGGATCTGAGTCCAGGCGGGCGACAACAATGCCGCCACCGCGACCAAAAGACAGAGCTCAAGTTGCGCGAAACACCCGTGCATGATCCGGAATGCGCTCGCCAGCACCGGATCGCCCGCACTTTCAATCGTCACCCGCAACCCGCCTAAAACCGCTTGGGCGCAGACACCCAAAAATGCAGCGAACGCCAGCCATCGCACAGGTCGTGGCAGCGACGTCCCGTCCGGGGGAAAGGATGAAGGATGAAGGATGAAGGATGAAACTCCGTCAGGCTGCGCTTCAGTTCGTGGCAGCGACGTCCCGTCGCTTTTCTCCGCTGAAGATCGGGACCCTGCCACAATCATCAGTGCAAAGGTAATCGCGGAACTCCAGAGTCCGACGTGGGCGATGGTTTGCTTGGGAGCGCCGAGGAGCATGGCGCCCAGCGCGAGGATGAGCGAAACAACAATCGCGCACGGAAGCGCCCATTTGGCGCGCCAAACCCATGCGCAGAGTATGCCGACCAGGAGGCCGACCGTCTCCGCGGCCAGCCGATGTCCGTGCTCCAGGCGTTGAAAGAAATCATTCCACCAGCCAGCCGGATTAATTGAGCCAGCACTCAAGGGCCAGTCAGGAAATGCCATGCCCGCGCCGGCAGTCGTCGTATGGCCCCCGATGGCGATCAGGACGAAGGTCGCCACAACGACGAGCTTTGAAAAGCGTGCTAGCCATGCATGGCGAAAGGATGTGCCGGAATCTTTCAAGGTGGATCACCATAGCCTTCTCGATGCAAAGGCGGAAGCACGTCTGCGCTGCTTATTGCGCAGGCGCCGGAGCCGTTGGTGCCGGCGCAGCTGCTGCGGGGGCGGGTGCCGTGAGGGCGGGTGTTGCAAGAACGGGAGCTGCCAAAGCCGGGGCTGCCGGGGCTGCGACGGGGCCTTTCAGCGACAG
>JAYUPM010000355.1:0-8822 GCA_043760145.1 Spartobacteria bacterium | reverse complement strand
CGATAATCGCACGCAACGCGATGCTATCGCCGAAGCGATCCACCCACATCGGGTGCAGCCATTCGTTCCGAATTTCCCCGCCCGTCCATGCGGCGATGAATCCGCCAAGGATTGTGCAAATAACGAAAACAAAACCCCAGTCCACCCGCGGCGGATTGGTTTGGTAATACTTCAACGATTCCGTGTGCTTCCGCGCCACCAGCTTGCCAAGGAAGCCTGCGAGGGTGGCGTAGAAGGATGAAGCTCCGATAGGTTTATCAGCAAAGTAGAAGGTGAGCCACGAGAGCACGCCGATCCCTGCGCCAACAATGTATGGCGACCATGCTCCGCCCTCGTAATTGGTGGCATCAACACCGAAGTCCGCAGCACTCGCGAGCGAAGGCCCCAACAGCGACAACAAGGTCAATGATCCCTTCATGCGCCCTCCTCTCCGCCGTCGATCGGGAACTTCGCCTTCTTCCACGCCTGCCAGCTTCCCGGCACGTTGCAGACACATTTGAAGCCTTCCTGTTTGAGGATGCTCGTGCCGATACTCGCGCGATAACCGCTATCGCAATAAATCGCAACCGGCCTGGTCTTTTTGAGCTGGGCAGCTTTCTCGCGCAGTTCGGGCAGGAATATATGCACGGCGCCCGGCACGTGCCCTTTCTCCCATTCGCCCGGGGCGCGCACGTCCACGACCTGCAAGTCTGACCCGCGCTCCTTAATTTCATGGACGGTCATCTGGCCGACTTCCTCCAGTGGAAATCCGGCGTTGTCCCATGCTGTCATTCCGCCCACAAGATAGCCGGCGAACTTCGTATAGCCCGTGCGGATGAAGAGCTTCACGACTTCATCCACTTTGCTGTCGCTATCGAGCACGAGCAGGATTGGCTCTTCGGGATCGAGCAGCCAGCCGGCCCAGATCGAAAGCATGGGCGTGGCGCCGATACTTAGCGCACCTTTGATGTGTCCACCGCCAAAGGCAAGCATCAGTCGGGTATCGACGAGCACACCGGATTTCTCCTCGATCGCTTGGTTGAAAGTCTTGGCGGGCAACCCCGGCACGCGGGGGAGATTGCCGAGCACCTCGGGCCCTTTTGCGTTCACTTTCTTCATCAGCGGATAATACTTCGGCACCGGCGGCGCGCTGCTGAGCGCATACTCCTTGAACTTCTCGAAGTCGGTGAACTGAAGGTAAGGATTGAATTTCCGCTCGTATCCTACCGTGCTTTCCAGGCGGTCGCCAATGTCCGCGCCGCACGGCGAGCCGTGGCCGTGGGCTGGGTAGATCATGACGCTATCGGGCAACGCGAGATAGAATCCGCGCAACGTCTCAAAGAGCTTCCGGGTTAGTTCCTCCGTCTCGCTGGAGCCGAGCAAATCAGGCCGGCCGGCCGAATTCACAAAGAGCGAGTCACCCGTCAGCACACCCCACGGCGTCTCCGGGTGATCTTTTTCCGAAAGCGTGTAACTCACATGCTCCGGGGTGTGTCCCGGCGTGTGCTTTACCGAAATGATCGTTTTGCCAAAGGTGAACTTATCGCCTTCCTTCAGTTCCTCGTGATCGAAGCCGTAACGCGCGCCGCCTTCATGGCTGGCAAAGACCTTCGCCGAAGCGACCCGCGCACACAGCTCCCGGGCTCCGCTCACGAGGTCCGCATGAATATGGGTCTCGAAAATGTGGGTGATCGACACCTTCTTCTCGCGCGCCAGCTCAATGTATTTATCCACGTCCGGCGTTGGGTCGAAGACGGCCGCCACGCCGTCACTGTCATCGCCGACAAGATAGGAAAGCTCAGCAATGCCTTCGGTGGAGATGCGTTCAAAAACGAGGGCCATAGGATGGAGTTAATACCACGATTTCATTGTCAGAGGGTTTTTCATGCTATGGTGAAAGGCGTTTCAATATAACCATCGAGTAATCTAGTCGCCGTGGCCGCCCCTAAAAAACAGTTATGCGATCTCGCCTGCGATACGCTGCGCGGAGAGTTCCGGCCCCGGTAAGAGCCGATTCGGCTCCACCGAGATTCGCGAGCTTATGGGGCGTTGTGGTCAGGCGGGAATGGCGCGAAGTTAAGGAAATATCGTCCTCGTCCTCGTCCTCATCCCTCGTCCTCGGTTCCCCGTCCATTGTCGTTTTCGAGGACGAGGGACGAGGACGAGGACGATAAACCCGCTTAAGTTCGCGCCATTCTGGTCAGACGGCTTCATATGAAACTGGGCATGAGTAATCGAAGCTCGGTGTTGACAGCGTTTCCGATGCCCTATTCCTTACCCATCGAATGTCGCTTGTTCGCACCATTTTTGCAGTGCTGCTTGTTCTAACATGGTTCCCATCTTCGAACGCATGCCTGCTTGCAAGCGCAATCCCGGGCGAAAAATCCGGCTGCTGTGAGCACGAAGAAGAGAAGCAGGAGGGCGGGTGCGATGAGTCAGGCACGTGCGCAAAGTGCGCGCCGCTGGAAAACGGATGCCGGCTCGCTTCGCTTGAACCTTATGTCGCTCCCGTTCCGTGGTTTACCGAAAGCGAGTGGCTGACTGAGTTGTTGCGGAAGCGCACCGAAGAGATCCCAAAAGAGTTATCGATAGCGATGGGGAATTCGCCGCCGCCGCCACAGCAGGCATTGTGGAATTACGTCGCCCGCACGGCGCTGCCAGTGCGCGGTCCTTCGTTGCTCGCTTAAAGTCAGACCCAGTCGGGTCGGCTTCCCATCCGCGGCACACCGTCGCGTCCTCGCGTCCTTCTTTTACCCCATTCACCCATGAAATTTCTCTCTCCATATATTTTCACATTTGCTCTCATAACGTCGGCGTTGGCTGGCGATGAGGATTCGCCCCAGGCACCCAGGGTCACTCTCGAATCACTGGTTACGCAAGCTCTTGCCGAGAATCCCGAGTTGAAGTTCTACGAGGCTGAGATCGGTGTCGCCCGGGGAGATCGGAAACAGTCGGGCGCGTGGGCGAATCCGGAGTTCAGCGGCGAGATCGGTCGGAAGCGAACCCGGGGCGATATTTCGGCTGAAGGAAACGCGTGGGCAGTTTCGGTTATGCAGACTTTTGAATGGCCGGGGCGCATTGGGCTGCGCAAGGCAATCGCTGATCGGCAGGTGCAGCTCGCCGAGAGCGGACTCGAACAATTCAGGGCTGCGCTCGCCTCCGCAGTCCGACAGAAAGGATACGCTCTGTATGCGGCCCAACAGCGGCAGGCGGCCACAAATGAAGTCACGGCGCGGGGCGAGGAATTGGTCGCGACAATCGTGCAACGCGAACCGGCAGGAGTAGCGCCTCTTTTAGAGACACGGGCCATTGAGGCGTCGGTCATCAAGCTGCGTAGGAGTGCGACCGAAGCCGCACAGGAGGCGCAAACCGCGCTTTTCGAATTGAATCAGCTCCGGGGTAAACCGATCGGCGCGCAGCTGACTATTGCCGAGGTAAATGCCACTTTCGCCGACCTGCCACCCATCGGAGAATTACTGCGACGCGCGGGGCGTGATAACTTCGAACTGAAGCAACGCGAAATTGAGCTGACGCGACAGGGGTTCAAGGTGCGGTTGAGCGAAAACGAAGCGTGGCCGAGCATCTCGCTAGGGCCACAATTTTCGCATGAGAAAGCCGGGGATAAGGAGACAACCGCCGGGATCGGGCTTTCGGTTCCCCTACCGCTATGGAACCGGAATGGCGGCAACATCAGCGCGGAAAAGGCGCGGCTATTACAAGCGGAGACTTCGCTTAAATTGATGCAGCGGGAGGTCGAGCGGAAGATCCGTGAGAGTGCGAGTGCATACGAACTGCATCGTAAGGAAATGGCGCGCTGGAATCCTAAAGTCGCTGAGCAATTGCGCGAGGCCGCGACGCTCGCCGATCGGCATTACCGCCTCGGCGCGGTTCCGCTGGCGACATACCTTGAGGTGCAGCAAAACTCGCTGGAAGCTCTTGAAGCGGTCTACGCCACGCAGGCCGATGCACTCAAGGCGCACGCCGAGATTGAGCTGCTGACCGGCGCTTCCATTCCCCCCGGCCTCCGCTCCCAGGACAGGGCTCCTGCGGCCACCGTCCTTAAGAATAAAACCAAAAAGTGATCCGATGAAAACTTTCCTCAGACTTGTTCCCGCACTTCTTCTAGTGACTGCTTTTTGCGCCTGCGATAAACCGCAGGCAACTGATTCGACCCCGGCAGAAACATCACAGGCGGATGGTGATGCCAATGACGCTGTAAGATTTAAGGAAGGCCACGGACTCGCCTTGCATCCGAAGATCAGACAGAGCATCGGGCTCGTGATCGCAGAGGTCAGCGAGGCATCGGTTACCCACGAATTCACGGTGCAATTACACGTTATCCAAGGTGTGAGCGGTCTCCAGCGCGTTACTTTTTTGCCCGGAAATGAGAGTCGAAGCGAAGCATCGGGCTGGATTTCCAAGGAGAAGGCGGGGCTCCTTCAGCCGGGACAGGAAGCGGAGTTACACATGGAAACCGCAGGATTGAAGGTGATTGAAAAGGGGGTCCTGAAACGGATTGAAAAGCCGATCTCGGAAGCTCTTGGCGACTACGAGGTCATCGTGGAAACAGAAAAGGCCGTGCAAAGCGGGACCCGCCTCAACGCGGTCTTCCGATTGCCGCCGGGAGATGCGGTGACTGCCGTGCCGCGCTCCGCGTTGCTCAAAACCGTGGAAGGTTGGTTCGTATACGCCATCAACGAAGACTTCTTTCTGCGGACCCCGGTCAAGGTTGGGGCAATGAACAACGAGCTGGTTGAAATTACCGACGGCCTATACGCGGGCGATCAGATCGTGGTCTCCCCGGTGAATTCGCTCTGGATGGCTGAGCTACAAATCTTGCGTGGCGGCAAGGCATGCACATGCGGCCACTAACCAATTAAGTCCGAGGTAATTATGCTGAGCAAGCTTCTTGAAATCGTCATGCGGCAGCGGGCAACGGTGTTGCTTGGGACGGCGCTGATCGTCGCGATCGGGGTGTGGGCCTCATTGCGGCTCCCAATCGATGCCGTGCCGGACATCACGAATCCGCAGGTCCAAATCAACACGGCTGTTCCCGCGCTTGCCCCTGAAGAGGTGGAAAAACTCGTTTCGTTTCTTATCGAAAGTGAAATGGCCGGGTTGCCTGAGATGGTCGAGCTGCGTTCTCTTTCGAAGTTCGGCTTGTCACAGATCACGATGACTTTCCGTGACGGCGTGGACCTTTACCGGATGCGCCAGCTAGTTACAGAGCGGCTCCAGGGCGTGCTTGAGGACTTGCCTCCCGGACTCACCCCAAAACTTGCCCCGATCGCAACCGGCTTGGGTGAGATTTTTTACTACTCCCTCGATTATGCCGACGATGCGCCCAACAGACCGGGCTCGCGTGAGGATCAACTTATGGCGCTGCGGCAGATCCAGGAATACACAGTCAAGCCACTGCTGCGCGGCACAGACGGCGTCGCGGAAGTAAACACAAGCGGCGGGTATGAAAAACAGATCGTGATTCAGCCCGATCCGGCGCGGCTCGCCTCGGCGGGTATGTCGCTTGATTCGCTCGCTCAAATTGTTGCGCAGAACACCCGGAATGCAGGAGGTGGGATGATCGAAGTGGGCGGTGAACAGCTCGTCATTCGCGCCGTAAGCCGCGTGGTGACTATCGAAGAAATTACGAAGATTCCCCTGAAATTCGGTGCCTCAGTAAACCCGATCCTCCTGGGCGAGGTGGCGACAGTTGGGATTGGGTCCGCGTTCCGCACTGGCGCGAGCACGGAGGACAGCAAGGAAGCGCTTGTCGGGGCCGCCATCATGCTCGCGGGCGGCAATTCGCGCCTCGTGGCAGAGTCAGTTCACGAGAAGCTTTTGGACATTCAGCAGAAGCTTGCACCGGGCATATTGATTCGCCCGCTTTACGACCGATCCGAGCTGGTCAATCGCACACTCAAAACCGTTGAGCTCAACCTGATGGAAGGCGCCCTCTTGGTCGTCGCCGTCCTCTTCGCGCTGCTTGGGAACTGGCGGGCAGCCATGATCGTGGCCCTTGTCATTCCTCTCTCAATGCTCATCGCCGTTACCGGCATGGTGCGGCTCGGGCTTTCAGGAAATCTAATGAGCCTGGGCGCGATCGATTTCGGTCTGATCATCGACGGGGCAGTGGTGATGGTGGAAAACATCGTCCGCCATCTGGGTGAACGTCAGCGCCAGCTTGGGCGGGAGCTAACGGCAGCGGAGCGGGCGAAAGAAGTGCTCCGGTCCGCGAAAGAAGTGGCCAGGCCGATGTTTTTTGGCGTGCTGATCATTACCGTTGTCTATGTCCCGATCCTCGCGCTGCAAGGCATCGAGGGCAAAATGTTCAAGCCGATGGCCGTCGTGGTAATGCTGGCACTCGGCGGCTCACTTGTCCTTGCGCTAAGCCTCATGCCGGTCCTCTGCTCATTCCTGCTCCGGGGAAAAATCCAGGAAAAAGATAACTGGCTGGTCACGCTCACCAAACGTGTTTACACGCCGCTCCTCCACTTCGGCCTTCGCTTTCGCTGGCTGGTTGTTCTCCCAATGTTCGCGTTATTCGGGTTCTCACTCCTCCTCTTTTCGCGGATGGGATCGGAGTTCATTCCGCAGCTCGACGAGGGAGATCTCACTATACAATTAATCCGCAGCGCCAGTGCCGGACTAACTTCATCCGTGGAACTTCAAAAGCAGAGCGAAGCACTCCTCCTGCGTGAGTTCCCCAATGAAATCAAAAAGATCTTCTCGCGGATCGGCACCGCGGAAGTCGCCACCGATCCAATGGGCCCGAATGTCGCCGATACTTACATCATGCTCGCGCCGCAGACGAAATGGCGGCGCGTGAACAACCGGCGCATCACCAAGGAAGAATTGGGCGCGCTCATGCGTCAGACACTCATTGACCATATTCCCGGTCAGAGCATGCTGATCTCGCAGCCCATCCAGATGCGTTTCAACGAGATCATGGCCGGGGCACGCGCGGATCTGATCTGTAAAATCTTCGGCGAAAGTTATGAGGAACTGGAACGGGTGGCGGGTGAAGTCCGCGCTGTCATTGAAAAGACGCCGGGGGGCCGCGAAGCGGAGTTCGATGCAATCGGCAAGGTCCCCATGGTCGAGGTGCAGCCGGATCGTGATGCGATGCGGAAATTCAACGTCCACGCCGACGACCTGAATCGGCTCGTCGAAGCCGCGCTCGCCGGGAAGGAAGTGGGGACATTAATCGAGGGCAACCGGCGCACCCCGATCATTGTCCGCCTAAGCGAAGAACGGCGCACAGACGTAACCGCAATGGAGCAACTCCCTCTGCGGACAGAGGCTGGCGGATTGCTCGCCCTCGGGCAAATCGCGAAGGTGAAGCTGGTTGACCAAGTCAATCAGATTGCCAGGGAAGACACTCAGCGGCGCGTGGCCATTCTTGTCAATGTGCGCGGACGCGATACGGCGGGATTTGTTGCCGAAGCGACCCAGGCTATCCGCGAAACGGTCAAGTTTCCGGACGGCTATTACTTTGAGTTTGGCGGGCAATTCAAGAATCTCCAGGAAGCCAAGCAGCGCCTTGCAATCGTTGTCCCACTCGCGCTGCTTCTCATATTTATCCTGATTTTCCTGAGCTTCGGCAGCCTGCGGCAAGCGGCCCTTATCTTCCTGTGTGTCCCGCTCGCTGTGACCGGTGGAATCTTCGCACTCTACCTGCGCGGAATGCCTTTCACGATTTCTGCGGCCATTGGCTTCATTGCCTTGAGCGGGATCGCGGTCCTAAACGGCATCATGCTGATCTCATTTATAAATCAGCTCCGCGAACAAGGACGCGGCGTGCGCGACGCTGTTGTCGAAGGGACGCTGACCCGGCTTCGGCCAAAACTCATGACCGCGCTCGTTGCCTCGCTCGGGTTCGTGCCGATGGCGATTGCAACCGGGGCAGGCGCTGAGGTCCAGCGCCCGCTTGCCACAGTTGTGATCGGTGGCGTGATCACATCCACTTTCCTCACGCTGCTCGTGGTGCCGGTGCTCTACGACTGGATTGAACGGGCGACCAGTAAACAGTCAGGACAGTAATCAGTAATCAGTGGACAGTAATCAGTGGTCAGTGAACAGTAATCAGTGGCCAGTAACTGGCTAACTAACCCGTGATCAGTAACTAGTAACCAAAACAAACATATGAAACAGATACTCGCCTTCCTCGCCTTCCTCGCCCTTGGTGCAATGCCCGCACTCGCCGACGCCACAGTCAAAGCGGGCCCGCGAAAGGGCCGCATCCTTGAGCTGGAAAAACAAATCGCGGAATTCTTTGTTGAAAAAGACCGCACGGTTAGCATTGCGTTTTACGATGCCGCTGGAAAACAGCAGCCGGTTGTGGATCAGATCATCACTGCCACCGCCGAGACACCCACTGGCAAGACCAAGTTGGAGTTCGAAAAGAAAGGCGACCTGTTAGTTTCTAAATCCCCACTGCCTGCGGGTGAAGGTTATCAGGTTGTCGTCCAGTCCAAACCCAGCGCCGACGCGAAACCGAAGAATTTCCGGATCAAGCTGCAGACCCACATCTGTAAGGGATGCAGTAATGCCGAGTATGCCTGCACTTGCGACGAGTGACAGTTTGCTGATGACCTGCCCGTAAATTTCCCTGCCTGCGTTCCCAAAAAATCCATCATTGAACCCCTGTTGGAAGTCTCTCACTGGGTCCGCAGATTGCGCAGATTCTCGCAGATGACCGCAGATACTTAATTATAGAATCAAGACTCCCGCTTCATTTTTTCCGCCCTGTGGGATGGTAGTGTCTTCTTTCCTTTTTCCGAGGCGCAGACACAGAGCCACTCGGGCTTTTTGCATTCGCCGCACGCGCGTGTGTCATACTGCAG
>JAYUPM010000354.1:0-3395 GCA_043760145.1 Spartobacteria bacterium | reverse complement strand
CCTCTGCTTTCCCGGCAGACAAACCGCCTTCTTTTGCCGCCTTTTCAAGGGCCTTAGCCGCATCAGCAAGGTTGCCTTTCTGGATGGCCTCGGCGGCTTCCTTGGTTGCGTCGTTTTTTTCGAGGGCCTTGGCCAGCTGCGCCAATTCTTCGGCCCCGATTTGAGCCGGCGTTTTTTGCAGGGCCTTGACGAACTCTTCGAGGGCGGAGAGTTCCTTTAACGAAGCTTTGGCTGCTTGTTGGGGTTGGGTCACATTGGCCCGGAGATCGCGGGCAGTGGCACGCAGTTTCTCCGCCAGACGCTTGAGCGTTTCATCGTCGGTGAGTTTGCTTTTTGTCTCAGCTACATGCGCCAGTTGCTCGAGCACCGCAACCGTGGGAGCCACCTCGCCCTGGGCCGCGACCGTCTCCGCTGTCCGCTGATCGAAGGCTGTCCGCGCATCCCATTGTAACAGGGCCAGACAGACAACGGGGGCAAAGATCCAAAGTGCTTCCTTCGGGACGCGCACCGGAAACAGAGTCAGAAAATCGCGCTCCTCTAAAAATGCGCGGCATTCGCGCAACGCCAGTGTCGGCATTCCATCGGCGGGGCCGGATTCGGCGAGGGTGAAGGCGGTAAGGACGCGATCATTCGTTTTTCCAAGGCGATCGACATGTTGGGCGACCTGGCGCAATGAGAGTCGGCGGAGAGCGCTGGAAAGTGCCGCGAAAGAGAAGGCGACCATCACGGCGCCGCCCCCCAGCCCATGGTCGTAAGGCACTATCTGGAACACCCAATGGCGGAGGGCCCCGGTCACAATCAGGAGCGCGCCACAATACAAGGCGAATCGAAGCGACCTCTTCACGAAAATCTGGAGGAGAATCCGGCGCCGGATTGTGTGAAGCATCCGGAAAAGTGGATCGGTGGAGGGGCTCATCGAAAGCGCGAAAGCCGCAGTTTACGCAGCGGGAGCATGCAGGCAACGGCGAAGGCGGAGGTTTGTAGTTCCGCCTTCAGGCGGTCCAGGGTTCTCTGCACCCGCACTGATCGTCCTCGTCCTCAAAAAATGGGGAATTGACGACGAGATGCGCGCCCGCAACTTCCTTTAGTCCCGAAAAAAAGCGACGGGACGTCGCTGCCACGAGGACCGCATAAATGCGGAACTACAAACGCGGGGGACCAGTTTCCGCACTAAGAAAGGCGCGCTTCCGGCGATCACCCTTTCCGCCACCTGATGAAACTCCCCCTGTTCCGAGGAAGTGACTTGAGCTTTCGCCGATTCAAGCGCACAGAGAAGCTGACCAATGTCTTCGCTTGAAACCCTTGATGAACCGGAATCGTCCGACCCGCTCTCCACTGCGGCAACGGCGGTCGAATTTGTGCCGAAGGATTTCTTCCAACGGATCCCGCTGACCGAGCTCTTCGCGCGCCCCGGCCCGCTGCAGGTCGATCTCGGTTGCGGCGAAGGCGCGTTTATCGCGGCAATGGCGGCCAAACATCCTGATCACAATTTCCTTGGGATCGAACGGCTCGTTGGCCGCGTCAGCACGGTCTGCCGGATCGCCGCGCATCGGCGGCTCCCCAATATCCGGGTGATCCGCGTCGAGAACTCGTATGTCGTGGAGCATTTGCTGCCAAAGGCGTCAGTCGCGATCGCGCATGTCCTCTTTCCCGATCCATGGCCGAAGCGTTATCATCATCCGCGCCGGCTGATACAGGATGCGTTTGTCAAAGGGCTCCATGGGTTGTTGGAACCTGGAGGCGAGCTCCGGGTGAAGACCGATGACCAGCCTTACTTCCTCTGGATGGAAAAGGTCTTTGCCAAAGCGGAAGGATTTGAGCGGATCGATTGGCCGGAGGATCCCGAGTATCCGGTAACGAATTTCGAGCGTCGGTTTGTGTTAAAAGGTTTGCCGATTTACCGGGCCCGGCTCCGCAAGGTCTGAGCCCACAAGGAGGGGCGGTTTTCCTACCGCCCTCTTTCATAACTGGGAGAGGCGGCATCCTGCCGCTCATTGATCTGAGGGCGGCTGGAAGCGCGCCCCTCCTTTCCGAGGGCGGTAGGAAAACCGACCCTCCTTTTGAGCGAAGCCGCTTACTTCCACGTGCCCCGCGTCGAGTCGGATCCGAACGGCGCCTGTCTCGGCTTGGGCGAACACGGCTATCCCGCGGGCGCGCAGGGCATCGGCCCATTGATTGAACGCATCCGGGGGCTGCCCGAAATTGAGAGCTGAGCAGATCACAACTTTAGGCTGCACAACATCGATGAGGTCAAAGGTTTCGTGGGTCTCGCGCTGATGCTGCCCTTTCACAATTACATCCGCCCGGAGGTCAGGTTCGTTTTCTAATAACCATTGCTCGGTGGCGAAGCCGCTATCGGAAAGAAAAAGGATCCGCCATCCCGCACATTCCAAAAGGAGCACGAGCGCTTTGTCGTCGGCTATGGAACGTTGCCAGCCCGGCGGTGGAAAGAGGACCCGCATCTGCATCGTGGACGATATTTTCCATTGATCGCCCCGGGTGGTTATCGCCTTCCCGCGTCCCCTGTCGATGAGCCCCTGCTGGAATCGACGGCGCACCGGGGAACGATCGGCGATGGCGGAAGTGATGACCTGGCGAGGGCGGAACCGATCGACCACAGCGAGTCCTGCGCCGAGATGTTGGGCATCGCCATGGGTCAGTAATAAACCATCGAGACGATTGACCCCTCGGGAACGCAAATATGGAAGGAGGACACGTTCGTAATTTTGCTGGGGGCCGCAATCAATGAGCCACTCTTTGCCGGCACTCCGCAAATGCGCGGCGCCGCCGGAACCGATATCGAGAATTGTGAGTTCACCTTGGGGCGCAGCGAGGCGCGGCGCTTCGAGGTAGACGTGTCCCCCCGGGATCGTTGCGCAAGCTTCGACAAGGAGCAGGAGAAGCTTGGCAGCCGCCCAATTCGCGTTGTTGAACAGGATCGCCATTCCATAACTCACGCCCGCGCTCAGGAGTGATAACAGTCCCAACCCGAGGATGCAAAACGCCAGCGGCACCGCGACAAGGTTGGCCAGGATCGCGGTGGGCGAGAAGAGATGAAAATAACCGGCGGTGAAAAGAAGTGAGCCGACCCAGCCGGCAAGGGTCACGCCGGAAGCAGCGGAGAAGCCATTCCAGCACCAGGTGCGAAGCTTCTGGGCCGGGGTCCATAAAGGATGTGGAATAAAACAATCCGGGGCGCCGAGTGGTTGGATCCGGCGCTGGATTCTTCCCGAGAGCACGACGATGGCGATCACCAGGGTAAAGGAGAATTGGAATCCGGCGAAGAAGAGTTGATTGGTATCCCACGCGAGAATGACAATGGCTGCCGCCGAGAAGCTGTTAAAAAGGACGGCCCGTCGATCAACGAGGAAAGCGAGCAGCACCATTGTCCCCAT
>JAYUPM010000353.1:0-8840 GCA_043760145.1 Spartobacteria bacterium | reverse complement strand
CGCGCGGGATCGCAGCAGGGCGCCTGGACAAACGGCTCGCTGAGTTCGACCTGAAGGTGCTTTCCGAAGCGCTCGATCCGTATTCCGACCTGCAGTTTGATTTCATCGGGATCCAGAATCTTTACGACCGGTATCTTATCCATGTCCGGGATCCACAGAGCGGCGAGAAGCAACGGCTTGAAGCGCCCCAGATGTTCTGGATGCGCGTGGCCATGGGGCTTTCCGTGCTTGAAAAAAACCGGGAGGCGAGTGCCCGCGAGTTCTACTCTGTCTACAAAACGCGCCGCGCCTGTTCCTCCACGCCCACCCTGTTTAATTCCGGCACGGTCCGCCCCCAGCTCTCGAGCTGTTACCTCCTTTATTGCGGCGATTCCATCGAGGAGATCACCGAGACATGGAGCCGTTTCTCGCATCTCTCGAAGTGGGCGGGCGGCCTTGGTTGCTCATGGACCGCAGTCCGCGGCACCGGGTCTCACATCCATGGCACCAATGGTGAATCCTCGGGTGTGATCCCGTTCCTCAAGGTTTCCAACGATATCGCGATCGCTGTCAATCAAGGCGGGAAGCGGCCCGGCGCGCTATGCAGTTACATTGAACTCTGGCACGCGGACGTTGAGGATTTCATGGATCTGCGCAAGGAAACCGGGGACGACCGGCGCCGCACCCATAACATGAACACGGCCCATTGGATTCCGGATCTGTTCATGAAACGGCTCAAGGAGATATCCGAGGGGCGCCTGTCCAAGGATGCGAGCTGGACCTTGTTCCGCACCAATGATGTGGCCGATCTCCCGGAAATTTTCGGGAGCGCGTTTGAAGCACGGTATGAGCATTACGAGCGGCTCATGGAGGAAGGCAAAATCTGGGGCCGCAAAGTGCGTGTGCTCGCGTTGTGGAAGAAGATGTTAGAAACGCTCTTTGAGACCGGCCACCCGTGGCTTACCTGGAAGGATCCAGCCAATGTCCGTTCGCCGCAGGATCATTGCGGGGTCATCCACAATTCGAACCTCTGCACCGAGATCGAATTGAACACGAGCATGGAGGAGGTGGCGGTCTGCAACCTTGCATCCATCAACATTCCCAACCATCTGAAGGAAGACGGGGCGATCGACCACGAGAAGCTCCAGGCCACAATCAAGACGCTGATGCGGATGCTCGATAACGTGATCGACATCAATTTCTATCCCGTCCCCGCCTCCGCCACTGCCAACAACCGGCACCGGCCGGTCGGACTCGGAGTCATGGGTCTCCAGGACGCGCTTTACCTCAAGTCGATCCCGTTTGATTCCCTGGAAGCGGTCGATTTTAACGATGAGTTAATGGAGGCCGTTGCTTTCTATGCTTACAATGCGAGCAGCGATCTGGCGGCGGAACGCGGCACTTATCCCAGTTACAAAGGATCGAAGTGGGATCGCGGGCTGCTCCCGCTAGACACTCTTGAGCTCCTGGAAAAAGAGCGTGGCATCCCGATCCTGGTGGACCGCAAGAGCCGGCTCCCATGGGACGATCTGCGGGCCAAGATCGCAGGGCAGGGGATGCGCAATTCCAACTGCCTTGCCATTGCGCCAACCGCCACGATTTCAAACTTGATGGGCTGCACCCCTTGCGTGGAGCCGGTTTACAAGCACATCCACACAAAATCCAATCTCCGCGGCGAGTTTGTCCGGACCAACGATCAATTGGTCAAGGAACTGCAACGGCTCGGCTTGTGGGATGCGGAGATGCTCATCGACCTCAAGTATTTCGACGGCTCAATTCAGCCCATTGAACGTGTGCCAGATTCAATCAAGCGCCTTTATAAGACAGCGTTCGAGATCGAGCCGACCTGGATATTGCAATGCGCGGCCGTCCGCCAGAAATGGATCGATCAATCCCAGAGCACCAATCTCTGGCTCGCCGATAATGATGCGCGCAAGGCGAGCTTCATGTATCGCGAAGCATGGGAGCGCGGCCTGAAGACCACTTATTATTTGCGCACCATGAACAAGTCGGCCATTGACTCCAGTCACCGGGAACGCCGGGTGGTGGAACCAGCCGTGGATGCTGCGCTCGCCTGCTCCATCGAGGCGATGCGCTCCGGCGGCACCTGCGAATCCTGCCAATAACCATGGGAGTTCATTCTGATCAGTGGATTCGCCGAATGGCGCTTGAGCACCGGATGATCGAGCCCTTCGCCGATGGACAAGTCCGGCGCTCGAATTCGGGTGGCCCGCTCATCAGTTACGGGCTTTCAAGCTACGGATACGATTTGCGGGTTTCCGACGAGTTCAAGGTCTTCACCAATATCTACAACACCATTGTCGATCCGAAGGCGTTTGATCCCGAGTCTTTCGTGGACATGAAACGCGATATTTGTGTCATCCCTCCCAACTCCTTCGCCCTTGCCCGGAGCGTCGAGTATTTCCGGATCCCGCGCGATGTCCTCACAATTTGCGTCGGCAAATCGACTTACGCCCGGTGCGGCATCATCGTCAACGTGACTCCATTTGAACCCGAGTGGGAAGGGCATGTGACCCTGGAGATTTCCAATACCACCCCGCTTCCTGCCCGGATCTACGCCAACGAGGGGCTTGCCCAAGTCGTCTTCTTTTCCGCTGTCGAGACATGCGAGGTCTCTTATCGGGACCGAAAAGGGAAATATAACGGGCAGACTGGAATCACGGTTCCGCGGCTGTAAGTGAGGGGAGCGGCGGCTTCCTGCGCCCCCCGCATTGCGGGTTGGCACATTATCCGCTTAGATCCGGAGCAATGAGTGGCTCTTTTCCACGAGCGGTCGCATGGATGATTCTGATCCTCCAATTCCTCCTGCCGATCTCCAGCTCCGGTTACGACGACGATACCCATTACTACCTCACTTATTTTCTGGCGCGCAAAGCCGGGTTCACCCAGATCCAATCCTTCCGCATAGCCAGCGCCAACATCAGCATCGATTACTCCGACGAGACTGAGCCGATACAATACCTCCGGCAGGCCAGCGACATCCGCGGGCGCAATACCCAGTTCCGGCGTATTCGGTTTCACGCATTCCAGGACGCCGATCAGTTTGGAGAAGGCTCTTCGGAGGCGGGAAAAGCGGCGATCAAACTGGCGGGCCAGGAGCTGCGCGCCCGCTGCGTAAACATCAAGAACCCGGGCGGCTATCTCCACTTTTATCAGGACACGTATTCCCATGATCCTGACAAATACCAGAGTATCTCGGGACACATGCGCGATGGGCATGCCCCCGATTTTCTGAGCGACCCTCCGGTGAGCCGCGCGGAGTTCATGGTTAAAGGCACCCTTGCGGAACTCAAGAAATTCATGACGGAATATTGTCCCGGACAAAAACCGCGGCCAATCGACTACGACGGGGAGATCAAACCGGTCCTGGACGAACTCATTGAGATCAATCCGCCCCCGCATCGCACCAACGATCCGCGCAGCAAGAATCTCGTGGATATCTCTCCTGACGCTGAAGCGGCTGGCCGGGTAATCGAGAAGGCGCTGGCGGGAGATGAGCCTTTTGAGTTCCCAACGAATCCTGCGGAAATTCAACGGATACTTAAGAATAATTCAGGCAAGGTCCCAAAGACGCTGGATAAGCTTTATCCAGCGAGCGGTCCCCAAACGCGGGTGCCGCAATTTATTCGGCGGATCAGTTATACCTTTGACGATGCCGGTTACCCCGCCCCATCGGAGCGGGATATCTTTGTCATTGCGGGATCGATCTATTTGAAAGTGATAGGTGATCAGGGCGAGCCGATCAATGGGGCCCGGGTCAAGATATGGCTGGAACCCAAAGGCGATGGCCCCGGCGGCGAGGAAATGACGGATCCCGAGGTAAGTGCCAATGGAGAAATCGCTCTGCTGGATATGCCGATTGGCAGGTATCGCTTTGTGGTTTCGCATCCCGATTACGAAAGCCGGATACTTTTGGCCAAGGCGGAAAGTCGGGTCACAGACGTCACGCTGGAAATGGTGGCAAAGAAGAAAACCACCCCGCCTCCCGCGGCACCCCTCCCGGGACGCGTTCTCATTGATGTGATTGAGCAAGCGACCGCTCAGGAGTGCAATGCCCAGGCTCAGGTTTCGCTCGCCACCGGCCCGGCAGGGGATACGAAAATAATCAACATCAACGCCGGTGTGGTGCGCGAGGTGCCACCGGGGCGCTATGTCGCCAGTGCGGTTCTTGATTACGCGGATCTCGCCACCGAAAAACTCGAACTGGATGTCAAAGCCGGGGAGACAACCAAGGTCACCCTCTATTTCTCCGGCCAATCCTCGCTCAAGGTGAATGTGATCGACGCCCAGACCGGTGTGACTCTTATCGGCCCCGCGATTACGCTTACAGGCAGTCACCGGTATGGACCCTCATCCGCCCTGGCTTTCCGGGTGGTTCCCGGCGATTACACAGTCTCTGTCGGGCAATGCAAAATCGGGGAGAAAAGCTATCATGGTAAACAGGTTGGCCCGGTTAAAGTGCAACAGAATCGGCCTGCTGCGATCACGGTGCGACTGGACCCGGTTGCGCAACCGCCGCGGCCCAACTCGATCTCCATTGAACCCGGTTGGTTGGAACTCAATCCTGGAGATGGATATCAGCTCCTTGCAAAGGTGTTCGACGCCGACGGCCAGCCAATGCCGGACGCCCCGGTCGCCTGGTCCTCCAAGACGCCCCCGGTAGCCGCCGTTGACTCCAATGGAAACGTCAGTGCCATCGGCAGTGGCAAGACCCGAATTATCGCGCGATCGGGAACCGCAACTGGATCCATTGTGGCGAGTGTTATTTCCGATTCCCCTTTAAGCAGCTGCGAGATTACCGGGCCAACACGGCTCCCTTCGCGAGGCGGCGATGCCCTCTTCAAGGCGATCGCGCGCGATACCGACGGGAATGTAGTTCCCAACGCCGTGATCTCATGGGTGAGTTCTGACTACACCGTCTCTTATATCGATGCCCAAAGCGGCCGTGTCACCACCGAGAATCCGGGACGTGTGACTTTCATCGCAGAGGCCAGAGGGGCGGATGGAGCTTCCGCGGTTGGGTTTATCGATGTCCTGGTGGAGCAACCCCAGCAGGATGTTTTGGTTTCCGGACGCGTTCTTAAGGCAGACGGTTCTCCGGGCCGAGGCGCCAACGTTGAAGTAAGTGGCGGCCCAAATGTGCCCGTCGATTCCAATGGTGAATTCACTGCCATAGCCGGGCGCGGACCTCACGCGGATGGAGCCCGATTAGTCGCCAAGGCAACCCTGGGAACAGTTTCCGGGACAGGCGCGGGCGTGGTTCAAAACGGCTTTGTGAATGACGTAATCATAAGGCTCGGCACTTCCCATGCATCCACAGCGGGTGATCCAGCGCCATCCACCAAGCCCGGAGCCGGAAAACCTACGCCAACCGTGGAGGAAACTAATCGGCTCTTTAACCCTGGGGTCTATTTGCTCCAGATAAATCCTTCCCCGCCTTCGAAGGAGTTCCGTTATCTCCTGTTCCGCGGGATCCCCGACAAATCTAAGGGCGGCGCTTACCTTGTCGCGGACGGAACTGGCGGGGTTCACCACACATCTGGAGAACTTTCCGGTCCCTACCCGGATGAGAATAGCGTGAGAGCCGTTCTTCGCGGATACGGAATCAAGTCTGCGGACTTTATTGGAGGCACTCAGTCGGTGAGTGTTAAGAGCGAGGGACCTTCGGCTCCGCCGAAAGTGATCGCCTCAACTGGAAGCAAGCCTTCCGGCCCAGGCAAGGCGCCACAGGGCCGAGCAGCGGCTTCCAGTGTAAAAGGGGAGTGCTGGATCATTTTACCGGGCGGCGAAAAGCGTCCGCTTCGCGATCAAGATACTATTCCACCCGGCTCAAGCATTCAGACAGGAATCAACTCACATGCATCCCTGAGATCCGCCACCGGCGCAAAAATCACGGCCGGTTCAAACACTAAACTTCACATGGTTGCGCCAGAGGCGGGAAGTAAGAGCCGTGTTGTGGAACTAACTGAAGGTAGCATTGACGTTGATCATGATGAGAAGCTCCCCGGGTTTGAGGATATGATTAAGACTCCGGATGGCGCCATTGTCCCGCGAGGAACCCAATACCATGTGGAAGTAACATCGCGCGGGACAGATGTGCAGGTCTCAGTGGGCTCAGTCTATTTCACGGGGAACTCCCTTGTGAGAACCGACAAAGCGACAGGTGCCATCAACGGACAGCCATCATTCGTCAAGGAACTCAATCTGAATGCTGGCGATAGAGCAATTGCGCTGCGCGGAATGCCTGGGGCACCGGGAAACCCATGGGGAAAATCCCTCGAAGCCGCGCAGTCGGGAGCGAGGCCGAATCCGTGGGAAGCATCACTGAATGTCGCGCGAACAACTCCAGGGGGAGGACCCGCCAACGGGTTGCCCGCTGTTGCCCAATCCGCGCCACATGAATCGACCGCGCAGGAAATCCTGGCCTCCGCGTCACCGTGGTTGAATCCCAAGGTGCAGGCGGCAATGGATGAATGGCTCGTCGCGGCGAAGCCACCGATTAACGATGGGAAACCGTGGCGCTACACTTCCTGGGGCGTGGCCGAAAATGGAATCAATGTCAAAGCGCTCCATCCCGACAACCAGGGGATGACCCGGCATCACTACCTCTGGGCGGTCTGTCAGAGACTGACCTCAGCAGACCACTGCACACTTGGAGAATTTATAAAACTGCGGCTCACAGGCGGTTCAATGGAGCACTGTCGAGGGCATATGCCGCCAGCCCAGCCCGCCCCAATGCCGGTGGTTGTTAAGGGGACACCTGCCCCCGTGAAGCCTGCGCCTGTGAGGACGATCCCGGCAGTAACTCCACCCGCGCCTTCCAAAATCGTCGTGATCCCTAAACCTGTTCCACCCAAGTCTCAGCCTCCACCAATTCGACAGGTGCCAGCTCCTGCAAGGCACGTGTCTCCGAATGGGACTTGGGGCGGAGACATGGAATTGGAAGGTTCAGCGGCTGGCGAAATATCCCGGGGTTGGACCGTGGTGATTGATACCGCCCAGAACTCGGTAACATTCTGGTGCAACGATACACCGGGCCCACTTCGCAGTTCCCTCACCGCAAACTCCAACGGCAGCGTTTCCTGGAGTTTCCGCGATAAGAGTGGGATTCAACTCTACTGCACCTTCCTGCCCAACAGTGATGGCGCCACAGCCCGTGCCACTGCGCGGCAAACCGCCGGTTCGGACACATACTCGGCTCACGGGGTTTTCCGCAGGAAATCCGCAACCCGGCCGGAAAGCTCAAACGATCGAAAGAAATAACATGTTCATTACCCGGGTCCGCCTTTTTGTATTTGCCTTGCAAGTGGGAGCTATTTGTGTTTTCCCGCTCTGTCTGTTTTCCGCGGACGTTGAGCAAGAGCGGAAAGCGGCTGAGAAAGGGGACGCGGAAGCCCAATATCAAATGGGGCTTCGCCATGAAAATGGCGATGTGGTTATTAAGAACTACGCAGAGGCTGCGCGCTATTACCGGCTGGCGGCGGAACAAGGGCACGTTCTATCCGGATTCAGTCTTGGAGAAGCTTATCTAAGGGGGCACGGTGTTCCTTTGGATGCAGCCGAGGCATTCAAATGGCTCAACAAAGCTGCCAGTAACGGAGACGCTTCCGCCCAATACTTCACAGGCTGGATGCACGAAAATGGATTGGGCACAAAGAAAGACCCGGTCGAGGCCATGAATTCCTATCGTAAAGCAGTCGAGAACGGGAATATCCGGGCGGCCGCGAATCTGGGTGTGCTCTTCCAGGAAGGCCGGGGGAGAGCCAGGGATTTGGAGGAAGCTGTAAAATGGTATCGCAAAGGCGCGGAGGCCGGGCACGCGGAGGCCCAGACTTATTTGGGATGCATGTTCGAGGAGGGCATTGGAGTGCCAAAAGACCAGCTTGAAGCCACAAAATGGTTTCGTCTTGCGGCGGAATCGGGGGAGCAATGTGCTCAATACAACTTGGGAGTAAGATACAAGTCGGGACAAGTCATTCCACAAGACACTGTGGAAGCTTACGTATGGCTTAGCCTGGCAGCGGCCCAGAACATGGAGCTCGCGAAAAAGGAGCGGGATAAACTGGAAAAACAGATGTCACCCCCCCAGGTGATTCAGGCACAGCAATTGGCCTTGAAATGGCGTCCAAAACCCCCGCCTGCGTCAATATCGGCATCCGGCTTTTCGATTGCATCTTTGGCATTCGCGCCGTCTCCTGCGCAACGTGGCAAAGAGGGGAAGATGTGCGTTCACTACAAGCTAACCGGTCCAATCGGGAAAATTCATGAAACATGGTCTCTATTTCACAATGGGGAATCGCAATTTCCACCGCAGGAATTCGATTACACACCAACACAAGCCGACGCGCAGAGACAGATTCCGCTTCCTGTCCCTGCAAATATTGCGGCTGGAACCTACGAACTCCGCTTGAAAGCGACCGTGGATACAAAGAGTTTGGAAGCGAAATATTCGTTTACAATCGAGTGAGCCGCCCTCTGGATTTACAACATGATTAAGAACGCATTACTCTCCGCGGTATTATTGTGTGTCGCTTTCGTTCCGATTGCCGCTTTGGGAGAGGCCAAGCCCATCGCACCTGTAATTAACAATGGGAGCTTTGAGTCGGGATTTCGTAACTGGATGACGCGCAATAAGACCGGCAAAGAGGTTGTATGGATGGTTTCGGGCGAATGCCAGTCCACGGCTGTCGTGGATTCCAAGACCGCTAAGACGGGGCGCGCCTCTTTGCATATCGTGAATAACTCGCCTCAAGGTCCGCATGTATGGGGAAGCCTCGTGCAACCAGTGCGCATCGAGCCCGACCAGCACTACAAGGTATCGCTCTGGGCTCGCGCAAAGG
>JAYUPM010000352.1:0-8847 GCA_043760145.1 Spartobacteria bacterium | reverse complement strand
AGCCAGTCGCTCCAGCTTCTCCCGGTAAGCTTCCCCTTCCCTCGCGATCAAATGCGGATGCGTCGCCCCAAGCACAATATAGACAACATCCGGGTGCGATTGAAGAATCGCGGGAAGCGCCTCGATCACATACTCGATCCCTTTGTTCGGCGAAAGCAGACCAAATGTAAGCAGCACGGTCTTCCCCTCAACATGGAATAGATCCTTGTAAAAGTTCGAGTCCATGAACGGCATGTCAATCACCCCATGCGGGATCACATCGATCTTGCCGGGCGCGATCCCGTAGATATTTTCCAGAAATCCACGACCCCGCTCCGCCATCACGATAAACCGACTGGAGAGCGCATCGAGTTGCTTCATCACTTCACGCTGGTCGTCATTGGGTTCCCGCAACACCGTGTGCAGGGTCGTAACCACCGGCATCCGAACCTCGCGTAAAAAAGTCAGCAAATGGCTCCCCGCCGCCCCGCCATAAATCCCAAACTCGTGCTGGACCGAGACGATTTCCACGTTGTTGAGGTTGAGGAAATCCGCCGCCCGCCGATAAGAATCGAGCTCCTGTTCGGCGATCTCAAACCGGACACGCCCCGGATAATCATACCCTTCAAGCCGATCATTGACTGAGCCGACGATGCATTGCGCCTCGGGAAATTCCGAGGCGATGGCTTCGCAAATATCTGCCGTAAAAGTGGCGATCCCGCACCGCCGCGGCACGTAGTTTCCAAGGAAGGCTATGTGCCTGGTATTGAGCGTTTTGTCCATTGTCAGCAAATTCAAAGTTCTTTCGGCGCCTGACGCTCCGTTGGCCGTAGCCTTACCGAAATCTGACGAGGGGTCCTGAGCGAAAGTGCAAGTTTCGCAGCCGCGCGCAGGAGAGTCAATGGCGCGGGACGACGGACTCTGCCCAACATTTTTCCACAGATTACTCAGATATACTCAGATTAATGCAGATGAAGGACACAGGCCCATGCCAACATTGGGACCCGGACATCTGCGTAATCGTTCGCGTCCGATTCAGAGATTACCGAAAATCAAAGAGCGAGGACGAAGGACGAAGGACGAAGGACGAAGGACGAAGGACGAAGGACGAAGGACGATTCACTTGCCCAACACTTCAACTCCATCAAACTCCAGATTGCAGCCCTCTGAAAGCGCCAGAGGACAGGCGCACTCCAAAACGCTGGCGCGGGTGGCGATGGGTTCTCTCACAATCGACGCTGAATCACACGGACCCCGAACAAAGCAGGTGATTGGACCATTTCTGTCTAATTCCGTGTATTCCGTGGGCCCACGGGCATTTGTGTTTTACTGGTTCGCGAAAGTCCCTAACGTTCGCCGCCCCTGACAATGCGTTGCCGCCTTCCCATAACCTTGATTGCGCTCGGCTCGGTTTTTGGGAACGCGCTTCCCGTTACTCAAGCAGAGAGCATCAGAATTCCAGTTCCGGGCGGGCCAAAGGTTGTTCAATCCGAGCCAATTGACGTATCGCCCGCGGAGATCAGCCAGTTATTGGAGGGGTTGTTCGAGCTCGGATTGCCGACGGTCCGGGGCGCCAAATGGGTTATGGCGGGCATGGAATATTCCCTCACGAGCAACGGCCTCCCACCAATCCGCAACAGCCAATATTCAGGAAATGCATGGCTGGTGAAAGAAGAGAAGGATGGCACCGTTGAGCTGATCTTTAATCAGAGCAAGCGGGTTCGCGGACAGCGGGCGGACGCAAAGAACCCCAATCAGTTACCGAAGATCCACATTCGACCTGCGGATTTGGACAAAGATATTGCGTTACTAAAGGAGTCGCTCATTGGCAAAGATAAGTCCCATAAGTCTCATACCTCCCATAATTCCGATGAGGCAGATGTGCCCGCTGAGTCCGAGGAACCCGAAGAAACCGAAAACTTTGGCGTCAACGAGGACTACGAGCAGCGAGCCAAAATCCAAGCAGCCGGCACCACGCTTCTTTTCATCGCCCACCTGCACGAACTGGGACGCAAAGAATCCGTGGATGAACTATTCCCGGCGCTATTCAAGCTGGTGCCTTCGCCCGGGACAGTGCTTGACCTTGCGGTCGCAAACCTCGCCAACGGAATGGTTGAGGAACTGAGTCGGGATTGGTTAACCAGCGGCGACTCGATCAAATTCGCAAAGGCGCTCGATGAACTCCATGCGCGGTTTGCACGCGGATGGAAAGCCCGGGACGCGGCCAAAATGCTCGCCGGGCGTTTGCGGACACCAGCCGTTGCGCTCGAATCCAAACATCCGGATGCGGTGCGTGTGGCGACGTTTCTTTTATCGTTGAAATCCGATGATCTGAAACAGCTTCAGCGAGGTGGCAACTGGCTGCTTCCCGCGCCCACGAAACCGGAGAGCATTCCCAGGGACGCAATGGACGATCCTGAGATGGAGTTGTCCGGGTCCGACGAAGACAGCATGGAACCTGAGGACGAAGAGATTGAACCGGAGCAGGCCCGCGTCAAACCGGGCAACGCGAAAACCGAGAAAAGTCCCGGGGCGGCATTCTTTACTGAAAACCCAGGGGCAACGGCCGCAGGACTGGCGCGGCTGCTCGAGGACCATCGATTTGTCCGGATCATGCGATCGAATTCAGACAGTTACGATTCCGGAGACGAGGAGGATTCCAGCCATAAGAAACTCGTCGCCGCGTATGATCAACTCCCTCGTCCTTCCGAACTGTGCGAGATCGCTGAGGCGCTGCTGGAGATGATTCTCCCAACCCATATCCGGCACGGGGACGACCCGGGTAAGAGCGGCCGGATCCTTGGCTGGCTCGCAGAGATCGAAAAACTGAACGAGGAACAGCTCGCCTGGCACATCTTGCGCCGGGCCAACGGATCTTATGACGGAACCTTTTCGCAAGCCCTCGGATACCTGATTGAAAATGGGAACGAGGCGAGCCTGCTCGAACTTCGCGAGGTGTTTATTGATCCCGCCGTCTGGCAAAATGGCTCAACCCAACAAATGTTTTCTCCCCTGCGGGCTTTCATCAAGCGGACGGGTGCCGATGACGCATTTGGGGTGAAGGTGAAGGCCGCCGTAATCGCCGCAACCAAAGCCTCGCGCGCGAACTACGCCGAATCGTTTCGTGGCGAAGAAGGCGAAGAGATGAAGAAACAAATGGGGGCGCAAGCGGCGGCCCAACTGAAGCTTCTCGAGCAGGCGCTCAATCCGCGGGAAACCAAAGAGCTATTGGCTGAACTGGCAACCGTCAGCAGCGAAGAAGCCCAAGCACTCCTGCGAATCCTGATGCCTGACCTGGCTAAAATGCCATTACTGCAGGCAGAAACAGACGTCTTCCAGACTGCTGCCACCGCCCAGGATCCGGGTGTGAAATTACTGTTACTCACGTCTCTGGTGGTATTGGAGCATCGGCGCAAACCGGGCGGAACAATTCCCGCAGTGAGCACGGACATCGCAACAAGGCAGGCGTTAAAAGCGCTTTTGCAGGACGACAACCCGCCCCCGAAGGCCACGATGCAATACACCGGCACTGATAGCACAGTCGCGGATTTGACCGCCTCTGCGCTGGTTTGGCCGCGCCTATCCGCTGCGGAACGCGCGCAATGGACCGGCATAGGCCAGAGCTCGATGGATCTGCTCAGGGACCTTATCAAAACCCGGGCACAAGCACTGGCAGATGGAAAGAAGCCACCGCCATTTCCCGACGCCTCAAAAATTTCCGCCGGACAGGTCAAAACGATACTGGACGAACTGGCCGCTCTGCCTCCCGCGCAAATCACAGCGGCACTCAAGACGAAACCGGCCGACCAACACCTCGCATTGATCGAACATCTAAAGAAGCTTCCGAAATGGCCTCCCGTTTTTGTCGGAGCGCGCCTGACGGTTTCCAAGGTCACAGGGCCAGGGGCCGAGCAATGGATCGGCAAACAGTTGGACGCTGGATTAGCCAAAGAACTGGAGACGGCGGTCCTTAAATCGAGCACCGAAAGCCCCGCGCTCTCCATTGAGATCCAGAGCCCCGGGATCTTAAGCGGCCTAACACTCAACGTATCGCCGACGCCGATAGAGCAATCGATCCCCCTCGATTACCTAAGCCAAAGCAGCGTTCCCGACATCCAAGGCGATCCGGCTCCCGTCGCGCACTTTCTCTGCGTCCTTAGCCAACAGCAGAATCGGGAAAAGCAGGCCATGTTTGGCTTTCCCATTTGGAAAGACGCCGCGCAGACTGAGCGCTGGCGGCAAACCCACAGCAAACCGCAACCGCCCGACGCCACGGCTCACTCCGGCCCTTTCTCCCAGTTCGATCCGACAATTGTTCAGAACCAGCTCAAAGCACTGTGCGAAGACGCCCCCGAAATGCGGGAGCCTTTCACGCTGAGTTGGTCCGCCATGCTTATTTTAAAAACTGCGCCCTGAAATTTTATGCCCGACACCACCACCACAACCGATCCCGCCCAACTCTGGGAACAAACCCGCAAACAAATCCACGATATCCGGGCGCAAACCGCGCGGGTCATTGTCGGCCAGGATGCCCTGGTCGAACTCATGCTCACCGCGCTTCTTTGCAAAGGGCATTGCTTGATCGTCGGTGTCCCGGGCCTCGCCAAGACACTGCTCGTCAGCACCCTCGGCAAAATCCTCGGCCTCAAATTTAACCGGATCCAATTCACTCCCGACCTGATGCCCACCGATATCGTCGGCTCGGAGATTCTCCAGACAGCCGAGGCCGGAATGCGGAGCTTCGAATTCGCCCCGGGCCCGATTTTTGCCAATCTGATCCTCGCCGATGAAATCAACCGGACCCCGCCCAAAACGCAGGCGGCGTTACTGGAAGCGATGCAGGAGAAACAGGTGACAGTGGCTGGCCGGACGCGGGCATTGGAGGAACCGTTCCTTGTGTTTGCGACCCAAAACCCGATTGAACACGAAGGGACCTATCCGCTGCCGGAAGCGCAACTGGACCGTTTCTTTTTCGAGCTGCGGATTGATTATCCGAGCATGGCGGACGAGCTCGCGATCCTTGATCGCACGACCGGCGCGGAGATGCCGCAAGCGGAGACCCTCCTGGATTGCGCATCGCTGCTGCGTTTGCAGGCGACGGTGCATCAGATGCCGTTGCCGGAGAACGTGAAAGGATTGATCCTCAACCTGACCCATGCGAGCCGGCCGCAGTCCGCACTGGCGGATGAGTTCATCAAAAAATATGTCTCATGGGGCGCAGGCCCTCGCGCATCGCAAACGCTGGTCCGCGCGGCAAAGGCACTCGCACTGTTGCGCGGCCGGGAAGCAGCGTCCCTGGAGGAAGTGAAAGCCGTTGCGCCTTCCGTGCTCCGGCACCGGATCATTCCCAATTACAACGCGACCGGCGAAGGGATCACGGTCGAAGAGATCATCCAGCATTTGCTCGCGAAACTGTAGCGGAGCCAAATGGGATTCAAATATCTGCGCCCTGAGGATGTGCGGCGGCTCGACTCCTACGAGTTCGCCGCGCGGCTTCTCGCGGAGGGATGGCTTTCCGGCCGGCATCGCTCAAAAATGCGCGGGGCGTCCACGGAATTTCATGAGTTCCGGCCATACACACCGGGCGATGATCCGGCGTTTGTGGACTGGCGGGTGTTTGCGCGGAGCGAGCGCCATTACATGAAAACATTCGAACAGGAAACGAACCTCGAGTGCCATCTGCTGGTGGACTCGAGCGCGAGCATGGGCTTCGCCGGGGGCGCTTCCGGGACCAAGCTGGAATTCGCATCCTACTTCGCAGCGGCTTTGGGGTGGCTGGTGGTGCGCGGATCCGATCGGGTATCGCTCCAGCTCTTTGATGACCGGGTCCGTGAGTTCCTTCCACCGGGCAGCACCCCCAAGCATCTTCATCAGTTGCTTAATTTACTGGAGCACAATCATTCGCGCGGCCCGACATCACTCGCTGCTGCGCTCGGCCGGGCAAGCCTGCATCTGCGCCGCCGTGGAACCGTGATTGTCCTCAGTGATTTTTACGATGAACCCGCCGCGATTTTCCAAGCACTCAATTCGTTTATTCATCGCGGATTTCGGATTCATCTATTCCACCTCCTGTCACCGGAAGAGATGGAGTTCGGCGGGGAATCACTGGCCCGATACGAAGACCTCGAAACCAGCGAAACATTGACCGTCCATCCGCAGGCCGTCGCCGAGAGTTACCGGCAGACACTCGATACTCACATCACCCGGCTCCGGACAATGTCCGCGCAACGCCAGGTCGATTACACCGTGGCCCGCACCGACGGCACATTCTGGTCACTGTTCGACCGGGTCGGGACCGCCCTCCTCTGATTTTTTTTGCGAATGCATCTCTCCTTCCTCAACCCGCTCTGGCTGCTCGGCGCATTGGTTGCCGTGCCATTGCTCGCGCATCTCTTCTCGCGGGCCCGCCCGAACAAGCGGCTCTTCCCATCGCTCCGTCTTCTGCGCGAAGCGATGCGCCACGTCACCCGGATACGGCGTCCGCGCGATCGCTGGCTGCTTGTTCTCCGCACATTGGCAATGCTCGCGTTGATCCTGAGTTTTCTTCAACCATGGTTGCTCTCCCGGTTCGCCTCGCCAAATGGGACGACAAAAACGGTTTTGCTGGTCGTCGATCTAACCGCCTCAATGGCTTATGCGGACGGCACTCGCACCCGACTTGCCCAGGCAACCGCTGCGGCGGAGGAACTACTCGCCACACTCCCCTCCAATTCCCGCGCGAACATTGTCTGGGTCCAGGCCCACGCAAACAGCGTGCTGCCTGAGCCCGGGCCGAACCTCGATTTTCTTCGCCAATCCTTGCGCGCAGCCGGAGCCCGTTCTGAACCCGCCGATATTTCCGGCGCAATGGATCTCGCGCTCAAACAGCTTCAAAATTCAGAGGGCGATCGCGAACTGGTTGTGCTCTCGGATTTTCAAAAGAGCGATTGGCGAACCGCGCGTTGGGATCTGCCCGAGGGGATCCGGTTGACTCGAATCACAACCGGCCCGGAAGATGCCGCCAATCTCGGTATCGCCGGGCTCACACTTGAACCGGCCCGCGCCATCGCCGGACAGGAAGCGCGCCTCAGTTGCCGGATCCGGAACTTTTCAAATGAGCCGCAACGAATCACGGTCTTTTTGGAAGCAGGCGAAAGCAGGCTCTCGCAAACCGTCGATGTGACGCCATGGAGCGAGACACTTGCGTTGGTGCCGGTCAAGTTCCCGAGGGAAGGTCTCTTCCAATTGAAGGCAACTCTCCCGGCCGACCGGTTTCCCGGTGATGATGTCCGATTCGGATTGGCAGAAGTGCGAGGCTCCCTGCAAGTGACCGTTGCCGGAAAAGCGGATGATGCGACCGCGCAGGTTTGGGCCCGCGCGGCGCAAGCGCTCGACGGCGTAACAGTGCAGCGGGTTACTTTTGAACAACTCGAGAATGCAACCCCACCGGATATCCTGCTCGTGGCTGGCTGGAGCGGACAGGCTCTTCAAGCGATTCGCTCACAGATCAAACGTTCCGGGGCATTGGCGCTGCAACCCGCTCCAGGACTTGATTCCGCGACAATCCAGTCAGGACTCGGGCTCGCCCCTTCCACTGACCTCCCGCTGAGTCTGCAAGTCCAGGATGCGCCCGGATGGCGATTGCGTATCGCCAATGAGGACCATCCGCTCTTCGCGCTTTTCGCCTCCGGTTTGTTTGGAGATCCAGTGGCCGGCCGATTCCGGCGCCGCCTCAGCTCCCCGCAGTTTGCCGAGAGCAAACCGTTGGTGGCATATGAAGATGGACAACTAGCACTCTCACTTTTGGAGAGTGCCGAGTCCGCGCCGATTGCATGGTGGAATCTCGATCTCGGCGCCACGGATTGGCCAAACCAAACCGCGTTCCTGCCATTCTTCGGAGAGTTTCTGCGGCAGCTCTCCATAATTCCCATTACTCCGATCGATCCGAAAAACCCAAGCGGCGAGACGCCGCTGCCACGAAGAAATCCGCGGAACTTCGAGCCCGGCGAACCGATCGCCTTCGAAGCCGGTTCAGTAGTGGATCCGGCAGACATCCGCCTCGTTGACGAACAAGAGAAGCCATTAAAGATCATTCATAATTCGCAAAGTGCGCCGGGCCGAATTGTCAGCGCGCTTCCGCCTGCGCCTGGCAGTTACCGATGGTTTGCCCAGGCCAATCTACTGGATCGGGCGGTCATTAATTTTCCGGAGTCCGAATCCGACCTGCGGCAGTTGCGCAAAGACGATCTCGAGCAAGGCATTGCCACCGGGGTTTCGGATGCGGGCAGCAACAAGTTGATGGATCTTCGGGAAGGCAAACCGCTCTGGGCATGGTGTTTGGCAGCCGCCGCTTTGTTCCTGTTGCTTGAAGGACTTTGCTTGTGGCTGCCAAAAAAGAACCCGGCCGTTGGAAAGGAGCTCAACGCTTGATTTCCCCGCTAGCCGCTCTTTCCTGGAACCCGGTGATCGGCATGCCTGAAGCCGTTGCCTCATCGATTTTATTTTTAGCGATCGCTCTCCCCATGGCATGGCGAGGATCGGCCGATGCGCGGCCCGCGACCCGCATACGGCTGGCCGGCATCCGAGGCATCGGCCTGCTCCTGCTTGTTGTGCTCTGGCTCAATCCCGGGCGTTGGATCGAGAAATCGGACCATGTAAAACGGGACTGGATCGTTCTGCTTGATCGCAGCGCGAGCATGAAGTCGCCGCATGCGGAAGGGATCACACGCTGGGAGGCTGGAAGTTCCATTGCGGAAAAGCTGCGAAAGACTTCAGGAACACAAGGGGCCGTGCATGTGCATCCCTTTACGCTTCTGCTTGAAGAAGAAACCGCGACGCCCGGCACGCTCTTTCCAGACGGGAGCGGCACCGATCTTGGCCGCGCAGTTG
>JAYUPM010000351.1:0-8858 GCA_043760145.1 Spartobacteria bacterium | reverse complement strand
TCCCCGGGCAGCCAACTGCGCCATCCGGACGCCCCGGATCCGAGCGGGATTCAGGCACAACGGCGACTCCCTTCGGGGAGGAAACCGGGAAGGACGTTACAAAAGGGGCCGCGCTGGAATTGAAAGGACAACTCGGCGAAGGCGACTCGCTATCGATCGCGATGCCTGCTGTGGGCGATCAATCCAAGGCGGCCCGTCGTTACAAGGAACTGTATGAAGCGCTCGCCCCCGCCGCCCAGGATGCCGTTGTCCAGGAAGAGATCCCGCTCGGCTCCCGATACTACATCAAACGATATTTCGAATCGATCCGGCCGGAGTGAAGGAAAAGCGAAAAGCGGAAAGCGGAAACTGAAAAAAGTGCGGAAAGTGCAAAGTTCGAGAGTTACTGATTACTGATTACTGATTACTGGTTACTGAGCCCATGCCCGATCCCGCGCTCCTCGAATCACAAGTTGCCCAGTTCCGCCTCAGCTTTGGACGGATCCACGCCGAATTGGAAAAGATGATGGTGGGCCAAAGCGCGCTCCTTGAAGGGGTGCTCGTCGCGTTCTTTGCCGGAGGCCATGTGCTGCTCGAAGGCGTGCCGGGCCTTGGCAAAACAATGATGGTCCGGACCCTGGCCGATGCCGTGCATCTCAAATTTTCCCGGATCCAATTCACGCCCGACCTGATGCCGGCCGACATCATTGGCACCAACCTCATTGTCGAGGACGAGCATGGACATAAGGCGTTCCGATTCCAGCCGGGGCCAGTGTTTGCGAATATTCTTTTGGCCGATGAGATCAATCGGGCGACGCCCAAGACCCAAAGCGCGCTCCTTGAAGCGATGCAGGAACATCAGGTCACAGTGGGCGGGACCGAGCACCGGTTAAGTGAACCGTTCCTTGTCCTGGCCACCCAGAATCCCCTTGAGATGGAAGGAACCTATCCGCTTCCCGAAGCCCAGCTCGACCGGTTCTTTTTTAAACTCAAAGTGCATTTCCCTTCCGCCGATGACCTGCACACGATCCTGGATCGGACGACCACCAATGCGCGCCCGGAGATTCTAAAGGTGCTCGAAGGCCCCGATGAAATGAAGGCTCTGCGGGCAGTGGTCCGGCAAGTGCCGCTGGCAAAGGAAGTGCAGGCCCATGCGATCCACCTGATCCTCGCCACCCACCCCGATTCCGAACAATCCACGCCGCTTGCTAAAAAGCATGTCCGATACGGAGCCAGCCCGCGCGGGGCCCAGGCACTGATTCTTGCCGCAAAGATTTACGCATTGCTCGATGAGCGGTTCCACGTCGCGCGGGCGGATATCGACAAAGCCGCCTTCGCCGCGTTGCGTCATCGGATCATCCTGAACTTTGAAGGCGAAGCCGAAGGAACAACGACCGACGACGTCATCGCTGAAGCGCTAGGTTTGTAGTCCCGGCTTCAGCCGGTCGGACGTCCTCGTGTTTGCGTTCTCTCTTGCCGCATAAATGCGGAACTACAAACCCCGGCTGGAAGCCGCCCCTCCTTTGTGTTGCTCAGAAGCCGAATGAGAACGAGATCCCGGAGCGGCCTCGTGACGAATAGCGATGGCGATCGTCGTAATAAGTCCGGCGCACGGGGTAATCGTAACAAACCCTTGGCCGCACATAATGCCGGGTGACTGGACGATAGTAATGCGATGAGTAATGGCTGTGCCCATACGAACGCGAGTATCGCCCCGAATCGCAATAACGATCGTTATGGCCCGCTTCCGCTTCCGGAACAACCGCCAAAAACGCGCTTAACAACAGACCGGGAATGAGGAGATTTTTCATAGGTGATGTGTTTTCTATGACGCAGTTCCTGCCCTCCGTATTCACTCCATTTCACACACCACGTTGGTATCTAGAAGAAACCTGATCATAACCTACCCAAGGCGAATGGTCCTGCCGGTTTCCCTGCTGCGCGCCCCCACAACATCCGAGAGGCCGGGCGCGGGACAGGCACGGAAATGGTCTGCGAGGGTCTTTTTCCGCTTCCCGTTGGGAGCGTCTTCAACGCGCATCACCACCACCACAGCCTTTCCGTGCTTGGTAATCGTCTGGGCACCTTTTGTGCATGCCAGTTGCACGAGCTCGCTGAGCCGGTTCTTCGCTTCCTGGAGCTGCCATGTTGCGTTTTTCACTAAAACACCCATCGCATCATTTTTCTAGCTAGTCTAGCTAGTTTATTCTGAACGAGGACGAGGACGAGTGAGAGTTGAGAGTGAGAGGGATGAGGACGAAATGATGCTAGACCCCCACCACCGCAACAACCACCCGCCGACTGTGCGGGGCCCGCCGATGTTCAAACAAAAAGATCCCTTGCCACGTCCCGAGCTGCATCGTCCCGCGGGCAATTGGAATCACTTCACTGGTGCGGGTCAGGACCATCTTGAGGTGCGACGTGGTGTCATCGCTCCCCTCATCGGTGTGGACGTAATACCCGGCGTCCTCGGGAACCAACCGTTCAAAAAACTCATGCAAATCCGCCCGGGCGGAAGGATCGGCATTTTCGTAGATCACGAGCGAGGCGCTGGTGTGCTGGATGAAAACCGTGGCCGTCCCCGTGGTAACGCCACTCTCCCGCACCAGTCGCGTGACCTGCTCAGTGATCTCGTAAGTGCCTTTGCCCCGCGTGTTGATGGTGAATGAGTCAGTAAGCGCTTTCATGGCGCGAGAAGGGATGGACGCATTTCAGGGTCCAAGGCAAGCCGGTTCATCAACACACGCCAGTCCGCGCCAGCGGCTGCGATCTTTTGTAGCGCAGACCCGATGAACTAAGACCCATAAAGCGCGGAAATCAGCCGCAGTGACTTCGGATTCGGTAACACACCGGGTTCCATCTGGTTCATGACATAGGCGAACGACAGGCGATTCTCAGGATCGGCAAAGGCGACACTGCCACCAGCCCCAGGATGCCCAAACGCCCCATGCGATGGGCCAAAGGATTCACGGATCTTCAGCCCGTCGGTCCCAAACGGATCGCGCATGAAACCGGCCGAGAACGCTGTCTCCATCTGCAACACACGGTCATGCCCCTGGCTTAGTGTTGTGCGCATTGACGCGATTGTTTCCGGGCGAAACCACCCATCCCCACCTTGCGCGAGCATCGAGTAAAACTTGGCCAGCGAGTGCGCGGTCCCTGTTCCCCCAAACGCGGGAAACGAAAGCGTTCTGACTTCTGCGGCGTTCATCGAGGCGACGCTATTGAGGCCACGCGGCGAGGTAAATGCGCGCGACGTCAACGAGTCGGCGGTCAGGAACGCGCTATAGAACGGGTCACCGGGCGGCGGGGCGCGTCTTGCGGGAAACACTGGAGCCACTTCAACAGACTGATCCGGCTCAAGGCCAATCCACAGGTCGAGCTGCAACGGCTCCGCGAATATTTTCCGCCAATAACTGCCCAATGACGGCGCCCCAGTAATGCGTCGGACCAACTCATCGAGTAAAAACCCGAATGTCCGTGGATGATAACCGTGTCCCTCTCCAAGCGGCCAGTGAGGAGGCTGTTCCGCCAGTGCCTCAACCACGGCGTCGTAATCGACCACAGGAACTTCCTTGGAAAGCGCCGGGAGCCCCGCTTGATGCGAGAGTAACTGTGCCAAGGTAACATCACTTTTCCCGGCGGCCCCAAACTCGGGCCAGATCGTCGATACCTTGCGCTCAAGCGGGATGTTGTTTTCCTGGCACGCATGCAGAAGGCACGCCGCGCTTAACGCCTTTGTCGCTGACCAAATAAGCACCGGTGTGTTGGCGGTAAACGGAACCGTTTTTTCGCGGTCCCGCAACCCCGCAGCCAGTGTGAGGAGTTCCGCTCCATCCTGCCATACACTTGCCGATGCGCCGAGTTCCCCTAGACTGGTGAAGTTCTCTTCAAAGAGTGATGCAAGCAGCTCAAGGTTCATGGGAGGTTCCGTATCGCAATCGTCCTTCGTCCTTCGTCCTTCGTCCCTCGTCCCTCGTTTGCATTTCGATAACGAGAACAAGGACGATTAGACTTGGAGATCACGCAATGGAATAAGATCAGGATCGGTCTTGGCAAACTGACGAAACTGTTTGTCCAGTTGGAAGCTTCGCTCCAAATGGGCCCGGGCCAAATCAAGCCGCCCGAGTCGGCATTCGTAACAGGCTAGATTGTAATGAAATGTCGGTTCCCCATGCAGGATATCCGGCCCGTTCAAAAGGAAGTCCAACGCGTCCTGTGTGCGCCCCATTTCATGCAGGCAATAAGCCGTGTGAATAAAACCGGTCGGACGATCCGCCTGGATCTTGCAAAGCTCCCGGCTTGCCCGAAGCGCCCCTTTCCACTGCTGGGCCTGCATCAGTATGACTATCCGGGTCTCGACCACGGCTGGGCTGCCCCGGATATCTTCCGGGAGCGAATCCAATTCCGCTAGGGCGTCCTCGACCATTCCCAACTCCGAATAACCTTGGGCGGCGAGGATGATTCGTTCGTGATCTTCGAGCATCACGCGAGCAACCCCTCCAACTCTTCCACCCGCCGGGCGAACAGTCGCAAGGTCGCTGCAATGGGAGCCGGGCTCGACATATCGACACCTGCTGCCGCCAGCGTGGGCAATGGGAACTGCGAGCCCCCACTCTTGAGAAAGCCAAGGTAACGTTCCACATCACCGCCCGAGAGAACCTGTTCGGACAGACTGACCGCGGCGCTCATGCCGGTCGCATACTTATAGACATAAAACGCGTTGTAGAAATGCGGGATTCGAAAACACTCAAGGCTCAGCTGCGGGTCGAGGACAAAATCAGGGCCAAAGTATGCCTCAAGCAACCCGCGGTAAGTCTTGCTGAATGTCTCCAACGTAAGCGGTTCCCCGGCTTCCTCCATTGCGTGGGTGAGCTTCTCGAATTCAGCAAACATGGTCTGCCGGTAAACAGTCCCCCGGATATCGTCAATCTGCCGACTGATAAGATACGCGCGCATCTGTGGGTCGCTGGTCTGTTCGAGAAGCGAGTGGGTGAGAAGCTCCTCGTTGAAGGTCGATGCCACCTCAGCAAGGAAGATCGGGTAATGATAATCCTGGTAACTCTGATTGTTCTGGGCATACCAGGTATGCATCGAATGACCGGCCTCATGGGCGAGCGTATAGACATCGGAAAAGACATCCGACTTGTAGTTCATCAGGATGAACGGCGGGTTGCCGTAACTCGAAGAACTAAAGGCGCCACTCCGTTTCCCCTTGCTCTCATACCGATCGCACCAGCGCTTGGTCCGCATCCCTTCAGCAAGGACTTCGCAGTATTCTTTTCCCAACGGGGCCATCGCTTCCACCACCTTCTCAATGGCTTCATCGAATGAAACATCAGTCTGCACCGGGGTCACAATCGGGACATAAGTGTCATACTGATGAATCTCGGGAAGCTTCAGGACCCGCTTGCGAAGTGAGTAGTATCGGAAGAGCGGTTCGAGATTAGCCCGGACTGTCCCGATCAGGTTGTCATACACCGACACAGGCATGTCATCCTGAAATAACGCCGCCTCCCGCGCACTCGGATAGTTGCGGGCCCGTCCACTGAACACGTCCGACTTGATCGAGTTCGCAAGGCTCGCCGCCAGCGTGAACTGATGGTCGCCAAACTCCTCGTAGAATTTTGTGAATGCCCGTTGACGCACCGCCGGATCACGATTCACCAGGAACGACGAGTAACTGCTCTGGGTCAGCGCTTTTTCCTCGCCTTTCTCATCCGGCACCGTGCCGAATTTCATATCGACATTCGTTAGTTGCGAGTATGTCTCCCCGTGTCCCCGCAATGCACTGTGACTCAGCGCAAGCAGCCGCTCTTCATTCGCGGTGAGTGTATGCGGCTTGAGCCGGCGCAGTTTGGTCAGCGACACACGCCATGCCGCGAGGATTGGGTCGGCAAGATATTCGGCAAAGGTCTCGTCATCGATTGACATAACCTCCGGATCGATGAACGCCACCGCTTCGCCAATCCGCGTCAGGAGATTTTCAAACTGCGATTCCCGGCTCAGGTTCTCCGCGTTCGAACTATCCTCCGAAGAACAGAGGCTCGCATAATGACCAAGCCGTTCAATGAGCAGGCTCAGTCGTTTTCCGAACTCGAAACAGTCGTGGAGTGATTTTGCGGATTCCCCAACATGTCCACGAAACTGGGCGACTTCCGGGTAGAGCAGCTGAAGCGCAGCCAGCGCTTCCCCCCAATGTTTGGGTGTCGGATAAAGCTGAGTAAGATCCCACGTATCGCCAGGCTGGATCTGGTCCCGGGTCGGAATGGCAGTGGCCCCGGCGAGGCCGTCATTTTTTTCAAAGTTGGAGGTCATGAGCCGGGAACCGTCGCGAACGCTCAAACCCGGGGCAAGCCAATAGTGGGCGCGGGGGAGGGGGGAAGTGGGGCAGTGCGAAGTGCGAAGTGCGAAGTTCCAAGTGGACACTTCAGATTATCGGCACGCGTATCCCGGTATCGAATAAAGTGCCACGAATAAAGTGCCAGGCTCGAATGGCGCGAAGTTAAGGAAATATCGTCCTCGTCCTGGTCCTCGTCCCTCGTCCTCGATTCCCCGTCCATTGTCGTTTTCGAGGACGAGGACGAGGACGATAAACCCGCTTAAGTTCGCGCCATTCGTGCCAGACTCTTTGTGGGAAGGCATCTGATGCTGCGTGAATGGATGATACCGGATGTGCGTGTCACCCTGACCACTCGCCAACGCTTCCAATAGAGTGCCAGGCTCTTTATGGGGAGGCATTTGACGCTAAGTGAATGGACGATGCCGGATGGTGGTGGTGCCCTGACCCCGGCAACCCTCCAAATAGAATGCCAGGCTTGAATGGCACTAGAGCAGTCGCTTCTCCCTCCCTTTATCTGCGTCCCTCTGAGAAATCTGCGGTTCAAACTCCGGATCTTTTTAACCGCAGATTTCGCAGATCCGGAGGCAGACTCTCACCAACGCGATGAAAGCTTTCCTCACAATCCTCCTCCTTTGTTGTCGCCCGGGACAACCGCGAAGCTCAACCTGCAACCACGCTGCGGGGAATCCCTAGTCAAATTTCGGTGGCGTTTCTTACTCGTAAGAATAGAATGCCCTCATGACCACCGTTCTCAGCACCAAGGGCCAGATCGTCATCCCCAGCGAAATCCGCAACCGCAAGGGATTGCTCCCAGGCGACGAGCTCGAAATCGTTGAAACCGCCGATGGCCTCGTGATCCGAAAAATGCGGCGCAATGAAGGTTTAATCAGGCATCTGCAGGCTTGTCCGGTCAAGGGATTCGAGGTGCCCAAGCTGCGTGGCCATCTTCGCCCCGCAAAGTTGTGATGTTTCTTGCAGACACCAACGTGATTTCCGAGCCGCGGCAGAAGCACCCGGACCGCCGCGTTCTCGAATGGCTCACCGCGCACGAAGCGGATATCTTCATCAGCGCAATCACCATCGCGGAGTTGCAGTCGGGCGTGAGTATGCTGGAGGACGGGGGCAGGAAGCGGGCGCTGCAGGAATGGCTCGATACCCTGCTCCAGTCCTATCGCGGCTCCTTGCTCAACTTTGACGCAGCGGTCGCCGTCCGATGGGGGCATATGAACGCGGACATGATCCGCAGGGGAAAACGGTCTCCGGTCGGGGACAGTTTTCTGGCCGCCACGGCATTGCATCACAATCTGATGGTTGCCACCCGCAACGAGAAGGATTTTGTCGGGACTGGTGTGAGGACCGTCAATCCATGGACGGTGGAGTAGCAGGAGGGACCGTCCGGGCATTGCCGGGATCGCGACCAAGTCCGTTTCCTTTACTTGGGGTCCTGCGCAAGGGTGTGGTCGAGATCTTGCTGTAATGAGGCAAAAGCGCCGGTAAAAATCTCAACATCCCGGATTCCCGGGCGCGCGGGCAATTCCACCGGGGAGTTTTCGGGGACGACATACTGGCCACGGACCTCGATCCAAAATGGTGTCACCTCACCTCTCCAACGATGCATTGCGAAGTGGTCCGACGGAAAACCGAAGGGGTCCTCAGACCGATTGAACCGTTCCTGATTGCCATCATCGTCTATTAGGTCTGGGGCGCGGTAGACGGCCGTTTCCATCAACCACTTGCATACCCCGACTTTGTGTTTCTACTTACGCAAGAGGAGGTTACAACTTGAGGTGCCAATTTGGCACTTCAAGGTCCACCCACGTATACCGAAGGGATGGCAGAACCCGGAAGAACTTCTCCATCTTCCTATTCAGCGAGTGTTTTGCGGATTTGATCTTCAAATTGGAACATCAAAACGCCGAAGCCACCGGAAACCCGTTTCAGCTAGCGCGGCGTGCTCATGGCTGCCTCCGTCCTTTTAGAGCGAGCGTGTGGTCAGGATTCTCGGAGACGAGGTGTTCGGAGGCATTCTGTCGGTTTGCCGGCCAGGGATTGTGAGCTTGATATCACAAATTGTGATATCAAACGCCCGGAGGGCGGTATCTGTTTAGCGAGGGTTAGTCTGGGAGCAAGTTTGTAGTTCCGGGCTTCAGCCGGTCCGTGGAGGCGAAGTCAATAGTCAGAATGAAAAATGAAGACGTGTGGGAATGCGCCCTTGCCGCATAAATGCGGAACTACAAACGGGCGGCGGAGGAGCGTCATCGATATCAAGGACGCGTGTTCATTCGAGATGCTCGTCCAACGCGCGGCGTTCGCGCTTGGTGGGACGGCCGGTGCCGGGCGCGCGGACCGCCGGCGGCAGAAGTTCCGGGTCGCGGCTCCGCGCCTTTTCCAACTCTTCGGCCGATGTGAGTTCCTCGAGGAATTGAGGGACGAGTTTGGCGCCGACCCGGGATTTTGGGGCATCAAGGACGCGCACGGTCCGGGTCCATGGGACGGTCGTATGCTCCATCCGCGCGGTGATGATTTCGCCGGCGCG
>JAYUPM010000350.1:0-3407 GCA_043760145.1 Spartobacteria bacterium | reverse complement strand
TGATGATGACGTCTTTATCCCCATCAAGGGTGCCTATGGTGGCTTGATAACTACCAGCACCTTTCAGAACACAGGCACAGGCAACTTCAGCATACTGGCGACCGCAACCCGGAGTTTCACCGGCAAATTGGTGCTTGCGGGGAAGAAGTTCGCATTCAAGGGAATCTTCGATGCCGATGGTTACGCCACTGTCAATATCCCGAGACTTGGCACGACACCGCTGACGATTGTATTACAGATCACTGCTGGCACCGATGAAATTTTTGGCACAGTGAGTGACGGGGTTTTTACCGCACAGCTCGACGGTGATCGGACGGTGTTTAGTCCAGCCGTGCCGACCTCTCAATTTGCAGGCAAATGGACCATGATCCTTCCGGGAGATGAGACTGCTGATGCGACGTTCCCCAGGGGCCATGGATTTGCATTGGTTACGATCGGAACCAATGGGCTCGCCAAGATTATAGGCCAGCTGTCCGATGGCACGCCGATGAGCTTGGGCGTGCAGATCTCTAAGAAAGGTGAACTGCCAATCTATGCAGCCCTTTATAAACTGGCCGGTTCACTGAGTGGCAAAGTGACGGTTCGTCCTGTTTCAGGCGTTAGCGATGCCGATGGCACACTGCGCTGGTTCAGGCCATCTGCTCCTTTGAGTAAGATTTATCCGGCAGGATTTTCCTTTGATCTTCCGGCGCTAATGTCTCGCTATAATTTCAAAGCCGGCGAGCGAATTCTGCTCCAGCTCGAGCAATCCAACGGCTTCACCGACTTTGATGCCGGTCTAGGAAATTTGCCGCCTGCAGGTCTTTTCCAACGACTTTTTATAGACGAAGGCAATGTCGTAACAATTCCCCCCAACGCCAATAACCTGAAATTGAAATTTTTACCTGCCACTGGATTCCTCTCGGGGACTTTCAAGCCCGTGGGTGCAACTGTGGTAACCTCTTTCAAAGGAGTTGTCTTCCGAACACAGGGACTCGGGGCCGGATTCTTTTTAGGAGCCAAGCTGAGTGGCCTGATAGAAAGCGGCTTTATTGAAGTTTCACCCGCTAACTAGTGCATCGTAACCTTGACGTCGGCCACGATGTCTTCATTGCAATCCAGTAAACAAGCCGATCGGAGGCAAAGCGGCGTTGTGAACTCGGAGGTGCGCTTCAACAGTGTCAATTTGCGTAAGATCTGCAACGCTGCGAAAGAATCCTCACCGCAGGCTCTTTCTGGCCTCACATTTTATCGCAGATGGCGGGCAGATCGCCGCTGAACTCTCAGACCACCCCGCCCGCGTTGACGCGTAAAAAGTGATGGTATAAATGATGGTATGCGAACCATGACCCACCGCACCACATTCGCCTTGGACAAAGCGACCGCGCTTCGTCTCAAACGCATGGCCGCCCGCTGGCAGGTCTCCCAATGATTTGTCTGGATACCAACTATTTGATTCGGGGCTTGGCCGAGGGCACTGCGGAAGCCGCCGAGTTGATTGCATGGACCAAGGCCGGTGAAACTCTTGTCACGCCCATGCCTGCCTGGTTTGAGTTCATCTGTGGCCCTGTGACGGAGGATCAAAAGACGTCCAGTCGCAAAATCTAGATTTACATTATGGCGGCTCCCAGTTTGAGTCATTGCGCTTTATCCGACGATACACCGGCCATAAGAGTGATTCGCGGCGCGATGCAATCAACGCAACCAACCCCACATGGAATGAAAACGCGACTTCACCTATTAATGATCTTCCTTTGCACAGCTGCCATTGCCGCCCATGGGCAGGAGCCGGAGCCCGATTTTGAGGGAGTCAAATGGCAAAAGGGGCCTGCCGTCGGCACTCTCGGCACGGTCGCTGAAATCAAGATTCCTGAGGGATACGTCTTTGCCGGAGCTAACGAGACGCGGATCATCATGGAGGCGATGCAAAACCGGTGATCAACTACAACACCCGGGTGCTTGGCCGAAGTGGTGTAATGCGGGTTACTTTGGTCACAGACCCGTCATTGCTTGCGCCAACGCTACCTAAGTTCAAGAGTGTGCTTGCGGGCATGAACTTCTCTGCGGGCAACAAGTATGGCGAGTATAAGAAAGGCGACAAGATGGCGGAGTATGGCTTGTCGGCCCTGGTAGTTGGTGGCGCAGCGGCTGTTGCAGTCAAGAGCGGGTTTGCCAAGGGGTTGTGGAAACTCATTGTAATTGGGGGTGTCGCAGTAGTCGCGATTTTTAAGAAGCTATTCGGGAAAAAGGAGTAATTTTGGAAACATATGTCTGATGGGCAACTGCTGCTGCTTATATTGTGGCTTGTCTATGTGACAGACTGTTTCCTGTGGCTTAACAAGCACTCGATCGCTTTCGTTTCATGGTGGGGATTGAAGTGGGATGTTGCAACCGCAAGCACGGTATTTGGCTCCGGCTCCGGCGGCCTTCTTTTTCTCAATCCGTTCCCCCCCTTGGGCCGGTTTTGTCTAAATCAACTGCTCCCGGTTTCCATTTCACCGGAGTTCATCACAGCTTTTAACTCCCAGACAGTGGCTTCCGGGGGAAGACCGCAGCAGTCAGGCGAGGTAATCGCCCTCTCCGATATCCAGAACGTCTCCGTCAATGACACGGAGTTGTTGCTCAATGGACGTTTGTTCTGCAAATACAGGAATCAGGCCGCGCTGGCGGTTCTCGTCCGACTCCTTGATGCCATTCGTGTAAAGCGCCCCGATCAACGCATCCCGTTAATCGAGGCATTCTGGACGGGACAGTTGAAGCTTGCCAGGGCCCGAAAAGAACAGGCTTCAATACACAGAAAAACGACGACGCTGCGGATATTGTGCAAAATGCAATTTCTCTATCTCTTCCTTTTTCTTCCGGTCGCGATGTCGTTGCATGGTGTTTCGCAATTCATCATCCCCGCCGCGATCGTCATGGAGATAATCGCGATACAGGTGGCCGTGCTCTACTTCATGGTGCACAAGGGGTTTTATCCCAAGGCTGTTTGGGAACGGGCCGCGCATGTTATCAAAATAGTTCTCTGTCCGCCCGTTTGCATCCGGGTCGTGGATTTGATCCGGTTCAATTCCCATGCCCGGGATCATGCGCTCACGCTGGCTTGCCTGCTATTGCCATCCCCGGCCGGTGCTCACTTTACAGGCCGTATGCTTCGCGACTTGCGGCACCCGATAAAGCTTCCGGCCAATCCCCCGGAAATCGCGGATGTGTGTTGGTGGCAGAATGCGACCATTGAACGTCTTGCGGCGCAATGCCTGCCGGCTGTCGCCGAATGCGTTGAGTTACTCGCCCGGGATCCGGATCGCGAGGAGCCCGGCAGCCGGTCTTTCTGTCCGCGATGTCTTGCGCAACTCTCCATTGAAGATGCAGAGTGTCCCGATTGTCCCGGGGTTGGTTTGAAGTCTTTTGTCCACCCGATCACATCGGGG
>JAYUPM010000349.1:0-8865 GCA_043760145.1 Spartobacteria bacterium | reverse complement strand
GGAGGCAGCCGATCAAGGTGCCCAGATCATTTGCCTCCAGGAACTTTTTACCTCCCAGTATTTTTGCCAGGTGGAGGATCATAAATATTTCCAGCTCGCCGAGGAAATTCCCGGCCCGAGCACGGACGCGCTCAGCAAGATTGCGCGGGAGCGGAAGATCGTCATCGTGGCGTCGTTGTTTGAAAAGCGCAGCGCGGGGCTTTACCACAATACCGCCGCGGTGATTGATGCGGATGGGACGTATCTCGGGAAATACCGGAAGATGCATATTCCCGATGACCCGTCCTACTACGAGAAATTCTATTTCACGCCGGGAGATCTCGGGTTTTGCGCGTGGCAAACCAAATACGGGAAGATCGGTGTCTGCATCTGCTGGGATCAATGGTATCCGGAGGCGGCCCGGTTAACGGCGCTGCGAGGAGCGCAGATTCTGTTTTATCCGACGGCAATCGGCTGGCATCCCGGGGAGAAAGAGGAGTTTGGGAGGCGCCAGCATGACTCGTGGGAAACCATTCAACGCAGCCACGCGATTGCCAATGGCTGTTATGTGGCGGTCCCAAATCGGGTCGGCCATGAAGCACCCGATGGCGGGGCTGGGATCGAGTTTTGGGGACAGAGTTTCGTTGTGGATCCGTCGGGGCAAATCGTTGCCAAAGCCTCAGTGAGCGCCGAAGAGACGCTCATTGTGGAAGTGGATTTACAGGCGCTCGAGACGCAGCGCACCCATTGGCCATTTTTTCGCGACCGCCGGATAGAAGCCTACGCTGACATTCAAAAGCGTTTTATTGATTGAATTATGCACGCTGCCACCGCCCATCTTCCCAAACACCATCACTCCACGAAGCATTCCACGCCCGCATCCCTCGGATATCGAATGCCGGCCGAATGGGAACCGCACAGCGCGACCTGGCTTTCCTGGCCACGGCGCGAAGGGATCAGTTTTCCTGGAGCTTACAAACAAGTTTTGCCGGTGCTCGCCCAGATGGTGAATGCCCTTGCGGGATCGGAGGCGGTGAACATCAACGTCTGCGATGCGGCCCATGAGGAGGATGTCCGCAAGCAACTGGCCCAAGCCCGGGTCCGGATTGATCACGTTACTTTTTTCCACATCCCAACCAATGAACCATGGTGCCGCGATCACGGCCCGATCTTCCTCACCCGTAATGAATCTCCCAACCTGGTGATTCTTGATTGGGATTACAACTCCTGGGGCTGGAAATATCCGCCCTTCGATGACGACGACGTTGTCCCGACCGTGATCGGTGAAAAGCTCGGGCTCCCGGTTTACTCGCCCAAGATGGTTCTGGAGGGGGGCTCCATCGAGGTCAACGGCTCGGGCACCCTGCTCACCACCAAGTCGTGCCTGCTTAATCCCAATCGCAATCCTGATTTGACCGAGCGCGACATCGAACAACGGCTGCGCGATTTCCTTGGAGTAAAACAAATCCTCTGGCTCGGAGACGGCATTGAAGGCGACGACACGGATGGCCACATCGACGACCTCACCCGCTTCGTAAATTCCAACACCGTCCTCACAGTGGTCGAGGACGATGAGAACGATTCCAATTACGAGCCGCTCCGGGCGAATCTCGAATCGCTCAAGACCATGGCAACCGAGGACGGGACTCCGCTTGAAATCCATACCCTGCCAATGCCCTCAAAGATTGTGAGGGACGGGCAAAGGCTTCCCGCGAGTTATGCCAATTTTTACATTGCGAACAAAGTGGTGCTGCTGCCGATCTTCGCCGATTCCAATGATCGCTGGGCCATCTCGGTGCTGGAGAAGGTGCTCCCGGACCGGAAGATCATTCCCATTGATTGCCGGGAATTGATTTGGGGGCTGGGTGCTTTTCATTGCCTCACGCAGCAACAGCCACGAGTCTAAGCGCCTATGGCATGCAGAATTTTGAAATGCTCCGGCTGGTTTTTCGCATTCGTTTTTCTCATTGGCCTTCCACTGCGCCTCGCCGCGCAGCCCCTCGACGGGTTGCTTTCGACTGACAACCTTTGGTCGCTTACCCAGGATCAGTTTCAAGACGCCACCAAGACCCTCCCATTCCAATGGACCTCCAATGCCCGCGACTCCGCCCGGGCCGCCAACATGGAGATGACACTCTTCGGATTGCCCGTCGTCGAATTTGTCGCCCGGTTTGATGGCCAACGCCTAAAGGAACTGACCGCCATGTTCTATGCCCGCGGTGACGCCGGGAATATCACCAAGGAAAAGTTCGGCACCCTGGTGAAGGCGTCCGCCGATGCAGTCGACAAATTCACACAGGTCAAATTCACGGCGCGCGGCAAAGACCCCACAAACGCCGTCAAGGCCGATGGGATTCAATGGCAAACTGACAAGGCCCGGTTTCTTTTGGAATACAGTTTTACAAAGGAAATCAAAACGCGGGACGTCGATTTTCGGGCGGAATTTGTGCGACTGGAAATCACCTCGCCGGAACGCAAAGCGAGCCTGCTTGCGAGCGCGACGAATCCCGTCAGGGCTAAATTCACCGGGGCGCAGCACGTGAAGCGCGACCTCAAAAGCGGGGATGTGTTCATCCACGACGTGCCGATGGTGGATCAGGGACAAAAAGGATACTGCGTGGTGGCGAGCACGGAGCGGGTGATGCGTTATTACGGGACGGCGGTGGACGCAAATGAACTCGCGCAAATCGCCAATTCCGACGCGGACGGCGGCACCAGTCTGACCGCAATGATTGCCTCGTTAAAAAAAATCGCCGCCCGTCTCCGGGTCCGGGTCCGGGCAATTGAAGAGCAGGATGTGAAGGGGATCATGGAGCTGATCAAGGATTACAATCGGGCAGCGAAACGGGCAAAAGCGCCGGAACTTCCGGATCCGGGGAGATCGATCAATGTGGCATCGATATTCGAAGCGATGGATTACTCGGTGCTTAAGGAGGCGCGGACCCACAATAAGAGCGACATGAGCCGGTTTCAAAGGAGCGTGCAATCCCATGTGGACCAGGGGACACCGCTGCTCTGGTGTGTGCAGTTGGGATTGTTTAAGGAGCCCGATCTGCCCCAAGGCGGCGGCGGTCATATGCGGCTGCTGATCGGATACAACAATACGACGCAGGAGCTTCTTTATACTGACTCATGGGGGGCCGGGCATGAGCTCAAGCGGATGGCGGCACCCGACGCATGGAGCATCACGACGGCGCTGACTTCAGTGGAGCCACTTTAAGCGATCGTGTGAAGGATCCCGGGATTGTTTTTAATACGATCAATGCCGCAAGGAGGAGGATGTTTCCAACGATATGAAGCGGGTAATTGGTTTGATTTTGGGACGGCCCGAAGCAGCCGCATGTGATGTCCAAATCCCGCCACCATGCGCTTGCGATCGCCGCAAGGAAGCTCACTGTGAGCGTGGTCAAAATCACCAGCGCCCCGCGATGAAGTTGCCGGGTAAGGAGGCCGATTCCTGCAAAAATTTCCAGCCATGGAAGATAAACCGCGATCACAATGGAGCTCGTCCAATTGGTGAGTTGATAATTCCTCACATCCAGCGCGAAGTCCTGGATATCCCACGCTTTTGCGATCCCGGCCCCCACGAAAAGAAGGGCAACGGCACCGCGAATCAGCCAATGGATTACTCTCGCCATGCGCGCCAGCCTCCTTTCAAGACGTAAACACTTTCCACTTTTAGCTCTTCACGAATCCGGGCAGCGATCGCGGCGCTTGTCGGGGAACCACTCCCCTCATCGTATACCACCACAGTTTTATCGGCATTCCAGTTTTGGTAAAAGACCGGCACCTGCCGCTCCCATTCTTCCGGATTCAAAAGAATCGCCCTCGGAATATGTTTGGTATCAAAGAGTCGCCGGGAGCGCGCATCGACCCAGACCACATGGTTGCCCCAGAGCCGGGCTGTGGCAGGACGGACCTCGCCGGGTTGGAGCGGTTCATGGCGGCGCCACTCGATCTGGAGGAGACCGGTCACCAGCGCTGGCAGCGCCGCTAGGGCGAGCAGGATAAAAGTTTGGCGGATCGTCGAGCGCATCGCGGGGAGATTAGCAAAGAAGGGGCGGTTTTCCTACCCTCCTCTGGTGACGGTCGCTCCGCGCCGTTACCAGCCAAAAGCCTCTGCTATCCGCGGTTCTAACTCTTCGCCGAATTCGCGTGGGCCACCAGGGCGGCGCGCATTACTTCCAATGGCGCTTCTTTTTCAAACCAGATCTCGAATGCCAATGCGCCTTGATGCAGTAACATCGATAGCCCGTTGGCACTGCGCGCCCCGACCTCGTCCCCGGCCAGCATCAGCTTGGTTTTGTTCGCGGTGTAGATCGTGTCGTAAATCATCAGATGCGGATCGAGGATCGCGCTCGATAACGGCGATGGATCCGTGCGTTTCATCCCGACTGATGTGCAGTTGATAACCAGATCGGCCTGCTCAAGTTGGACTTGCAACGCGCGCTCCTCCCATGGCGCCACTTCCAGCCGTTCTCCCGGGCCGGAAACACGCGGACTATGAAAATACTCGGCGAGTTCAACAGCCAGTGCCTGGGCCTTTTCCAGGGTCCGATTGACAAGCACCAACCGCTCGCACTGTTCCATGCCGCATTGCATCGCGATCGCCCGACCCGCGCCGCCGCCGGCCCCGAGAACCATCACCCGCAGATCGCGCAGGTCCACGCCGAAATCCGAGCGGATGGCGCGGACTAAACCGGGTCCGTCTGTGTTGAACCCGACCATCTTGCCCCCTTCAATCGCGACTGTATTGACGACGCCAATTCGTTTGGCATGCTCGTCCACACTGTCCATCAAAGCGAGCGCGGCAGCCTTGTGCGGGATGGTGCAATTGACGCCGATAAATCCTTCGGCCGCGACCAACCGAAGCGCTTCCCCAAGATCCTCCGCGCTGATATGCAGCCGGGTATATCGGGCTGCGATCCCGCACTTTTCCAAGGCCGCGTTGTGCATCGGCGGGGAAGCCGAGTGGGCAACAGGATCACCGAGAACGGCAAGACGCAGTGGCGACTCAGAGACCCCAGTCGTTGCCCAATCCTTCAAATCCGCGAGTGTGTAAACGTCTTTCATGGCTGTGTAATTAAATCTGCGAGCCGCACCATTGTCCGCTCCATTCGCCCAAGGACCCGCTCTTTCCCCATCACTTCGAGCATGTGATAGAGGCTCGGTCCGACGCCGCGCCCACTGACAGAGACACGCGCCGGATGAATGAACTCCGCGGGCTTGCATCCAAGAGCCCCCGCCGCTTCCTTCAACTTCGCTTCAAGCGTGGCAGCGTCCCAACTTGTGACTCCAGAGTAAGCTTCCTTCAACTGACTTAGACGCTCCGACGCGCCCGGCTTGGCAAGGGTCTTAGCCTCGGCTTCCGGGTCGAACAGATAGCTTTCTGTGAAGAAATACTCGATCCAAACCGGCACCTCCGGAAGTTGTTTGATCTTCTCCTTGATCAACGCGAGCACCGGCAAAAGCTGGGCACGCGATCCGTAATTAATCCCGGCCTTCTCGATCCATGGCACACTCGCGTCGGCGAACTCTTCGAGGTTCATTGCCACCAGATACTGCCAGTTGAGCCAGTTGCATTTCTCAAAATCAAAATGTGCCGCCTTGCGGTTGATCTTTTCCGGATCGAACAACCGGATCACCTCTTGGATCTCCAACTTTTCCCGGTCATCCTTGGGCGACCAGCCGAGCAGGCAGAGATAGTTGCGCACTGCGGCCGGCACGAACCCTTGCTCGATATAATTGGTTATGCTCGCCCCTTGATCTCGCTTGCTCATCTTTGACCCATCACGATTAAGAATCAGCGGGATATGCGCATATCGCGGCGCCACCAATCCAAGGGCCGCGAAAAGCTCGAGGTGCTTGGGTGTGTTGGAAAGATGATCCTCGCCCCGGATCACATGGGTGATCTTCATCTCCGCGTCGTCCACCACATTAACGAAATGAAATATCCATGAACCGTCCGGACGCCGAATGGTCATATCCGCTTCCGGCTCACCGGTGGGCGTCGTCGATTTGCTCCGGTCCACAGCAATCCGGCCACAGACAAGGTCCTCGAATTCCAACGGGAGCCGCGGCAACCGGAACCGGACCGCGCCCGCGGCATCGTCATAAACGGCCCCCGACGCGCGCAACTGATCGAGATACCGCTGATAAATTTCGCCGCGCTCGCTTTGGAAATAAGGGCCGCAATTGCCGCCAGCTTCAGGCCCTTCATCCCAATCGAGTCCGAGCCAGCGCATTCCATCAAGGATCACTTGGACAGCGGAATCGACATGACGCGCCCGGTCGGTGTCTTCGATCCGCAGGATGAATTTGCCGCCCATGTGCCGCGCGTAAAGCCAGTTGAACAAAGCGGTGCGGGCCCCGCCGATATGAAGCATGCCGGTGGGCGAAGGAGCAAAACGAACACGCACTTGGGAACTCATAGAGCGTTGGAAGCTGCGCAATCAGCGGCTGCTTTGAAAGCGGTAAAACAGGGAGTATCGCCTTTACCACCGGAGGGGCGGTTTTCCTACCGCCCATTGTCCATTCAAGGAGATGGGGCGCCCTCGCCCCAAGGATCTTTAAACATTGGGCCGTGGGCGGCCCATCTCCTTGTTCACAGGACGGCTGGAAGCCGCCGCTCCTTGGTCCATGCACTCGTGGCATATTTTTCCGCGGCCAACTGATCCGCTTGAACGATCTGGTCCCGCCCAAGCCCGCGACGTTCCACCCGGAACGAGAACGCCTCTGCCAATTGCCGCCCCAATCCCTCCACCCCCGGGATATTCTGCAGACTCCCCTGGTGGAGTAATCCGAGACGGGTCCGTCGTTGCGCAGCCCCGGCCACCTTTCGTCCGGCAACCAGGAGATCGTGTTGCACGGGACTCGCAAAACATTCTCCTGTCCCGCCCGCAGGAGCCATGGGACCGATAGGAGCCATAGGACCTATGGAACCACCAAAACCGGCAAGCTGCACGCCGTCCCCCAGCAGCAACGCGATCGGCTCATGAATCGCCCGATACGATTTGCCCGCCGCCGTTTCAAAGGCCGCGCTGCTCCGTGGAATAATCAGCGTATAGGTAAGATCCTCTCCATGCGGAACGATTCCCCCGCCCGTCCAGCGACGCACCAGCGCGCGCGCAGGCCAAAGTGATTTCGCCTCGGCCGCGCTGCCAAAATAGCCGAATGAAACCGACGGCTCGCTCCATCGATAAATCCTTAATATGGGAGCAGTCGCGCTTTGAAAAAGAACCTCATCGAGAGCCATGTTGAACGGGCCGGAGTGCGGTTCCGGATCGAGGATTTCGATGAGGTCTTCAAAGAGCACTGGCCCATCCTAAAGAACCGCGGATTTAATCGGAAGCGGAACTTTGGAGACCGCAACGTTTCAGATTAAGAATGACGGCATTGCGTTTCCCTAAAAGGGTCGATACGGTCTCGCCCCTTATGGCAAAAGCAGCACTCGGCAAAGGACTCGGAGCGCTCATCAGTATTCGTCCATTGTCGCCGATCGTTTCGCCGACTCCGTCTGTAGATTTGGGCGAGCGCGTGCAACTTGTGAGCCTCGCGCTCATCATACCCACACCGATGCAACCGCGCACGGTGTTCCGGGAAGAAGGCCTCCAGGAGCTGGTCGATTCCATCAAGCAACACGGAATCATCCAGCCGCTGATTGCCCGTAAACGCGGCGAAAGCTTTGAGTTGATTGCCGGTGAACGCCGCTGGCGGGCGGCGCAGCGAGTCGGGCTGAGCGAGGCGCCGGTGATCGTCCGGGAAGCATCCGACCAGATCGTCCTGGAGCTGGCGCTCATCGAGAATCTTCAGCGCGAAGATCTCAATCCAATTGAAGAAGCCAACGCCTTTTCACGCCTGGCCAAGGAGTTCGGCCTCAAACAGGAGGAGATCGCGCAGAAAGTCGCCAAGAGCCGGGCCGCTGTGGCCAATACCATGCGCCTCCTAGATCTCCACATGCAGGTCCAGGCATGGCTCACACAGGGCAGGATCTCCGTCGGTCACGCCAAGGTTCTCCTCTCCTTAAAAGCTCCCGACCAACAAGTCGTGCTCGCTGATGAAATCATCCGGCGCAACCTGACTGTGCGGGCCGCAGAAAAACTTGTGGTCACGCATTTCGCCGAGAGTGGAACCGCCAAGCCGGGGCGCGGCAGCAACTCGACTCCGAGCGCCCTTGCCCCAGCGCTGCAGCATGTGCAGAACCGGCTCCAGCAGCATCTCGCCACCCACGTCACCCTGCATCACAACGAAAAGAAGGGCCGGATTGAGATCGATTATTATGGAGCGGACGATCTCCAGCGCATCCTGGACGTGCTCGGTCTTGAACCCGAAAGCCTCTAGGATTCTGGTGCTCGTGAACTTCTCCGCCACCTTGCGCGCGGCAGCGCTCGGACTTTTGTTGGGCGCAACTGCCTGCAAACCCAAGCCGTCCACCCAGCAACCCGAGGCGCCCTCCCCGGATGCCACAACTGCGGACGCCCCGGCTTCGCCATTTCACAAGTCGCCCCAGCCCAATCGAGCCGTCAATCCTGCATCCCCGCCTGCCGCGTTGTGGAAGGAATTTTCCGGGGAAAAAGCGTTCGCGCATGTCCGCAAACAAGTTGAGATCGGCCCCCGGCCCTCCGGCTCGTCTGCAATTGAAAAGACCCGGGCGCTCCTCATCGAAACGCTGACCAAATCCGGATGGGAGATCGAGCCGCAGACTTTCACAGATCAAACCCCGCGCGGCCCGATCAAGTTTGTGAACCTGATTGCTCGTTTCCCGACCACCAACACGAAGCCGGCATTGGCCAGCACGCAGCAGGCGATCGTCTGCTCCCATTACGACACGAAACGATTCAGCACCATTCAGTTTGTCGGTGCCAGCGATGCCGCTTCGAGCACAGG
>JAYUPM010000348.1:0-8877 GCA_043760145.1 Spartobacteria bacterium | reverse complement strand
ACTCATGGTTTATTTAATGCGAAAATATCGGCAGCCCTTGATGCTGCTGGTCACCGTCCTGGTCATCATTTGCTTCACCTGGTTCTACAACGGCCAGAATTCCTCACGCACCCAGGCCGACAGCGTTGCCACCCTTTACGAACGCAATGTCACCGTCGCCCAGTTCAGGCGCGAGGCCCGCAAGTTCGATATTTGCCAACCGCTCGGACTGATGGAGTTCCTGGAATCGATGATCGGCAGCGAAGCGCGGACGCGGGAGCAGGCCATCGAGAGCTTTGTCTGGAACAGCATGATCATGCGGCACGAGGCCCACACCCTCGGGATCCGGCCCACTGATGATGAAGTCGTCGCAGCCATACAAAAGCTCCCGCCCTTCCAAACCAATGGCGCATACGATTCCAGCAAGTATGGCACCTTCACCCAAAACCTCGCCTCACTCGGATTCACCGGTGAACAAATTGAAGAGCTCGTCCGCGATGATCTGCGCCTGGTCCGCGTCAAATCCCTCATTGGCGCAACCATTGCCGCCTCGCCCTCAGAGGTCCTTTCGCAATTTGAACGCCGGACCCGCAAAACCGAAGTCTCCGTTGTGCGCCTCAAGCGGGAGGATTTCAGCAAAGCGGTGCAGGTCAACGAAGAGGATCTAAAGAAGGCTTTTGAGGAGCAAAAAGAGAACCTCAAGACCGATGAACTCCGGAAGGTGAAGTATGTGGCGTTCCTTCTCAAAAAATCGGAGAAACCGCTCGTTGGGAAGGAGAAGGTCGCCGAGATGTCTAAGCTGGCCGATCGCGCGCAGGAGATCGCGCAGGCGATGCTCGAGAAGGGCGCCAATTTTGAGGAGGTCGCCGCCAAAGCCAGTGCCACGGTTGTGGAGAGCCCGGAGTTTACGATGGAGACTCCGACCGAAGAGTTCGCGCAGTCGCCTGCCGTGCTTCCCATCATCTTCGAGAAATTATCCACCGAAGAACCCAACAGCGACGTGGTGCTGGCCGAGAACGGTTACTACGTATTCCAATTAACCGGCATTACCCCGCCTCGTCCTCTTACTTATGAGGAAGCCAAGCCCAAGCTCACAACTCAGCTTACAGGGGACCGGACGGAGGAAGCGCTTAACCTCAAGGCGGCCGAGATTCGCACCAAATTGAACGAACAGATTGCCGCCGGAAAACCGTTTGCCGAAGCTGCGGCTGCGCTGAAATTGAAAGTCGAGACCGTGCCCGCATTCTCATTGATGGAGCTGCCCAAGAATGAGGTCGCTGATGGGCAGACGATTGCCGGCCGCTCACTCGATCTCAATGAAGGCGAGCTCAGCGAACCAACTCCAACCGCCGATGGACTCTTTGTCATGCACATCGATAAGCGGCATCCGGTGGACGAAGAAAAATTCGAGAAAGAAAAGGGTGCGCTTGGCGAGAATATCGCCCGGATGAAAACGATGTCCGCCTTTGATGTGTGGCTCAAGGAACGCCGCACCCTGGCCAAGCTCAACGACGGCAGCGCCTAGACGCTTGGTGTCTCCCACTCATGGCCCACTCCGAGGAAGTCGATGAACTCTTCGACGACGGCAATGGCGACCTGGCCGTGGGCGAGCTGGAGTCCGCTGTTAAAAATTATCGCCGCTGCGTCGAGCTCGACCCGGAATTTTTCGACGGCTGGCACGCCCTGGGGATGGCCTTGATGAAACTGGGCCACGCCTCGGAAGCCATTTGCGCCGGATTAAAAACCGTGGAACTCCGCCCCAACGATCAACTGGCATGGTCCAGCCTTTCGCTGTTTTATGTGCGCAATCATCAGATCCCCGAGGCTGAGGCAGCCGGCACCAAGGCCAGAATCCTGAGCTGGGGCGGCAAGATCAAAAAAGAGTAACCCAATGGCTCAGACCTTTTTCATCGCAACGGCAATCGACTACACCAACGGCGCGCCACACATCGGGCATGCCTACGAGAAAATCCTCGCCGATGTCCTTGCCCGATATCAGCGCCTCAAGGGGACCCCGGTTTTCTTCCTGACCGGCGTCGATCAGCACGGGCAGAAAGTCCAGCAATCCGCCGAAAAACAAGGCGTCGCCCCGCAGCAATTCGTGGACGCTATCACCGCAAAATTCGTCGCGCTCTGGGACAAACTCGATGTCCGATACGATCGATGGGCCGCCACCACCGATCCCCAGCACAAGGATTGCGTCCGCAAAATCCTCCAGCGCCTCATGGACGAAGGCCAGCTCTACAAGGCCAAACGCGCCGGATATTACAGCGTGCGCCAGGAACAATTCCTCACCGACAAGGAACGCGGCGAAGATGGCGAGTTCGGCCCGGAGTGGGGCGAGGTGGTTTTCATCGAGGAAGAGAATTACCTCTTTAAATTGGCCGAACATCGCGACTGGCTCCTCAGTCTGCTCGATCGCCGGCCGGATCTCGTGACTCCCGATTTCCGCCTCGCTGAACTCCGCAATGCCGTGGAAAAAATCTCCGGCGATCTCACCGTTTCCCGTCCCAAATCACGCCTCGCATGGGGCATCGAATTTCCCTTTGACCCGGACTTTGTCACATACGTTTGGTTCGATGCGCTCGTAAATTACATCAGCTTCGCGCCCGGATACGACCCGGCACCGAATGCCGATTTGGGCGAGTTCCGCAAGACATGGCCAGCCGTGCATTTGATCGGCAAAGACATCCTCATTCCTGCCCACGGCGTTTATTGGCCGATCATGTTAAAGGCCCTCGGATTCCGCGATGAAGAGATTCCGACGCTACTGGTTCACGGTTGGTGGAACATCGCCGGCGCCAAGATGAGCAAGAGCGTCGGCAACAGCGTCGATCCCGATGCGCTTGCCGACAAATACGGGGCCGAGGCGCTCCGCTACTATTTGATGAGCGATATCGCCACGGGGCGTGACGCCGATTTCAGCGAGGAGCGCCTGGTAACGCGCTTCAACGCCGACCTCGCCAACAGCCTCGGCAACCTCCTCAACCGTTCGCTCAACATGGCGCACAAATATCGCAAGGGGGTTCTCAAACAAACGTCAACCCCCGAGCTCCTCGAGACCACTCGCGATCTCCTCGGCCTTGAAAAAATCGTCTCCGGTTACAGCGCCCATTTTGATCGGTTCGCAGTCAACACCGCCCTGGAACACGCCTTCAATCTCTCCACGTTCTGCAATCAATTCATTGATATCCAGAAACCATGGACTGTCGCCAAGCATCCCGAGTTGGCGGATCGCCTCGATGCGATTCTTTACCTGCTCGCAGAATCGTTGCGGGTCATCGCAATCCTGATTTCGCCGGTTCTACCAAAAGCCGCCTGCGGTATTTTCGAACAACTGGGCGTCCAAGGTGAATTCCGGCTCGCCGATGCAGTTTGGGGCGTGCTTCCGAGCGGCCACCAGCTCAGCAGCCCCGTCCCGCTATTCCCGAGGATCGAGGCCGCAGAGCAATAAGTCGAATAGGTCTTATAGGACCTATATTTCCCGGAAAAACCGCCGGTATTTTTCGACCCCTTTTTCCAGGCGCTCCCGCAACGCCCCCTCGGGATCTCCAACGTCGCCCGCCTTGGCCGCCGCCACACAAAGCGCCACCATCGATTCCACGTCGGCCACCGCCACGAACTCGCTCTCGATTTGTTCGTCGGGGCCGCAATTGTGGTAATTGCCGAGCGCCACGCACAACCCGGCGGTCCGGTATCCGTAAAGCTGATAGGCAGTGGCTTCGCAGGTGCCGCCACTCATCAATGCGCGTTGATGCGCGATCCCATTGTCCCTGGCCCATTGCATAAAGCGCGCCGTTTCGGCCGAATCGAAAATCGAAGTCCTGTCGCCGACACGGACGATCACTCCATCACCCATCTTGCATGCGCCTCCGCGCTCCGAGCTGGTTTCCAACGAGACGATCGTCACCGACTCCGGAATGCACTTTGATTTGGCAAGCTCGATGGCGCCCACAAACCCAACCTCCTCGCCCCGCGTAAAGATCCCGTAAACCGTCGCCTCCGCCCCCGACCGTTCCAGCTCCGCAAACATCGCGATGATGGCGACGCATCCGATCAAGTCGTCGCATGCCCGCGAATAAATTCGACCTTCCTTGAGCTCGAATGCCGGCAGATCCCACATCGCGAATCCTTCAAAGTCGCGGGTAGGCGGATTTTTTGCGCGATAAACTTCGGGGACCCCGCCAAGAAATTCGCGCACCGGCGCCTCGCCCGGCGCGCCCGGTCCAAAGACGAAACCGGGGTGATCCATATGCGCGGCAAACGCAAAGTGGGCGGGCGCCGAGCCGCGTTGGAAGAAGGCGATCAGGTTCCCGAACGCATCGATTACCGTGGTCACATGTGGAAGCTTCGCCAATTCTGCGGCGATCTGCGCGCGCACCGCCGATTCACGGAATGGCGCAGTGGGCTGGGAAAGGATTGCGCGGGCGAGTTCAAGCAAGGAGGTCGGCATCGAAGGAAGAGAAAGCGAAAAGCGGAAAGCGGAAAAAGAAAAGCGTAATAGCGTGCTCCCTTTTCCTCTTTCCGCTTTCCGATTTTCGCTTTTTCCTGAGTCATGTTGACTTCCTGGAAAAAATTCCGATATCGCCTCGAAGAAATCGGCTGCCGCGCCCTCGCATCGGCCATTCCGAAGCTATCGCGCGGCCGATGTGTCCGGCTCGGAAACGCCCTTGGCTCCATCGCATACGGGATTGATGGGCGTGGCCGGGCCGTGGCGCTTTCCAATCTCCAATGCGCTTTTGGCGAGCGGTTCACCCCGGCCCAGCGCCGACAAATCGCCCGCGCTTCTTACCAGAATTTTCTGCGGACAATGCTCGATCTCTTTTGGAGTCGGCAATTGACCGCGGAAAATTGGCAGCACTGGATTGAGCCCATCGGCTTCGAACCGATCCGGGCGCAACTCACTCGCGAAAAACGCGGCACCATCTTCATTGGCGTCCACCAAGGGCATTGGGAATGGGCAAACCTCGCATGCGGCTTCCTCGGATTCCGCAACACCGTTGTTACCGAGAATTTTAAGAACCCGCTCCTGACCGCCATCTTCGCCGAGGCAAGACAGGTCTCCGGCCAGACGATGATCCCGCAGGAAAGCTCGATCCTTCGTCTGCTCAAAGTGGCCAAGCGCGGTGGCGTCACCGGAATGCTGATCGACCTGAGCCTGCCTCCCTCCCAAGCCGCCACCGTGACCGAAGGATTCGGAATGAAGATGTGCGTCCCACTACTCCACGCCGTGCTCGCGGCCCGGGTCGGGGCGCTGCTCGTGCCGCTGGAAACCCAGCCCCAATCCGACGGGCACTGCCGGATCATTGCCCATCCTCCCATCGAGTTTCCCCCAGAGTCCACGCTCCAGGAAATCGCGCAGCTCTGTTGGAATGCGTTTGAACCGATCATCGCCGCCCGCCCCGCCACATACCTCTGGCCATACAAACATTTCCGATACCGGCCAAAAGGGGCGGAGCACGAATATCCCGAGTATTCCCATGAATCGGCGAAGTTCGAGAAGTTGTTGAAAAGCCTGGCCGCGCAGGGCAGACCGAAATGAAAAATAACATTGGATGGGACCCGTCGTTGACAAAGCCAGTCGCATGCGCTTTCCCATACGTCACATGAAATGCCTTATCCTCCTACTAAGCGCCGCGGCGCTCCTGACGGGTTGCGCAAGCAGTCCAACCGGGGCTTACCGCGTCACCGCCTATAAACCAAACAATCCGAGCAATGTTCGGGTTAAAGTTTCCACCTCGACCCAGCACGTTTACGTGACCGAAGGCGATCGTCTTCTGATGGCGGTGCAGGGATGCGTCGGCGCGAATGGCGCGACGCCGATGGGGAACTTCACGATCAACAACAAGATCAAGAACAAGCGCCGGATCAGCCAGCCGGACGCCGGTTATCCGATGGCTTACTGGTGCGAATTCAAATCCGCTTACGGATTTCATGAAGGGTTCGTGCATCCGCATCCCCGGACCCATGGGTGCATCCGGCTTCACAAGGAAGCAGCCGCCCGGCTCTTTGCCCTCGTAAACGTCGGGACGCCAGTGAACATCTCGCGCTCCCAGCCCGAGGACAGCCGGCACGGTGCTTCCGTGCGCAAGCTCGACCAGAGCCGTGACCCGAATCCACCCCGCTCCCAGTTGATGTCCGCAAGCTGGTTCCGCGATCCAGCGGGCCCGCTCCTGATCTCACAGTAACCCTCGAAAATAAAACTTAGTGCTGGTCGCTGGCCGCGGGAAAAAGCGGTCCAGCGACCGCATAGTTTATAACCATGGCTGCTCCCGCCCCCGTTAAACGCGTCAATCTCCGCACCCCGGATGTGATGGCGGCGGTCCAGGCCCAGGTCGAATCCCATTACCGCAGCGAGATCGTCGAAAAACTCCGGCTCACCGGCGGGACACTTTCCTTTGGCGACTTGACGGTTCGGTTGGCGAAACAGTTCGGCTTTTGTTACGGGGTCGAACGCGCCATCGACCTCGCTTATGCCGCCAAGAAAGTGTTTGCCGATCGGCGGCTCTTTATTCTTGGGGAGATCATTCACAATCCCGAGGTCAACGAGCAGATCAGCGCCCTCGGTATTCGGAACCTGATCGGCCACGGCAAACAAGCCGACGTGAGCGAGCTTACATCCGAGGATGTCGTCATCGTCCCGGCGTTCGGGACCGATGTCACCACGCTCGCCCAAATCAAGGAACGCGGCTGTCAGATCGTCGATACGACCTGCGGCGATGTCATGAGCGTTTGGAAACGGGTCCGCCAAAACGCAAGCGACGACGTCACTTCCATCATTCACGGAAAAGCCGAGCACGAGGAAACCAAAGCGACCGCCAGCCGCGCCATCATTAATGGAAAAGGCCATTACCTGATTGTCCTCACATTGGGGGACACGGATTACGTCTGTAATTATCTGCGCGAGGGCGGGGACAAAGAGCAATTCCTCGCGAGATTCCAAGGCGCCTATAGCGAGGGCTTCGATCCGGACCTGCACCTCGAACGCGTCGGCGTGGCCAACCAGACCACCATGATGCGCGGCGAGACCGAGGAAGTGCAGCGCCGGATCGAGGCCGCTGTTCTCGCCCGGGATACCGCCCGCGCCGCCCGCGACGGTGATGCCACACCCAAACAAAATTTCCGCTTCTTCGACACCATTTGCGGCGCCACCCAGGAACGCCAGGATGCCCTCCGCGACATGCTCACCGACAAGATGGATCTGCTTTTGGTGGTGGGCGGATACAACAGTTCCAACACTTCGCACCTGGCCGAGATGGGGGAAGCCAAGTTACCCACTTACTTTATCCGGAACGCGAGCCGACTCGAATCCCGGGAGCGGATCGTGCATTACGATCTGCACGCAAAAGCCGAAGTGATTACTGAGAATTGGCTCCACGAAACACCGCTCACCATCGGGATCACGGCGGGCGCAAGTTGCCCAAATAATTTGATCGAGGAAACCATTATCCGCCTCTTCGAACTCCACGGCGTCCACCGTGACAAGCTGCTTACCCCGTAAGGAGTTCGGTGCATCCGAAAGCGCCAGAGGACTGGCGCACTACAAAACGCTCACGCGAAAAATAGCGCGCCCTTTCATCCGACAGGTTTTGTAGTGCGGCAGTCCTCTCTAAGCATTACCCACATCTTTTGAGGTTGTGATGAAGAGGAGGTAAGCGCTTGCAAAGTCATTGAGCCGCTGGAGTCCCCGCCAAACAGTCATGGGACCGGGATGGCCATCGCTTTTGCGTGCGAGGAACCCGCCCAGTTGTGCCACCCATCGCACGGCTTGGTGGGTGGAGGGAGGTGTGTCAGGTGCGTCGGTGCGTTTATGGATATAGCACCAGAGCGCTTTCCATTCGTAATCGGCCATCCACTGGCTGACAGGACCTCCGGCGTCTATGCCCCGCCCCGCCTTGCTCATCGCCAGGACTCGCCACGCCACGATTATATCCAGCGCGAGACATCGCTCCAAGCGGTCGACATTTTCAAGTTGGCGATCTTCCGCCTTGCAGCCGCTTTTAAGGGTTTTATGGAAGATCTCGATTTGCCATCGCTGGCTGTAGCGAAACACCTGAAGGATAGCCGTCTGGCGATCATGGACCGGTATCGTGCTGAGCAAGCGCCAGCAAACAGGAGGCTGCCCGGGTGGCGGATTTTCCTCTTGGGCTAGGATCGCCCAGAGAACGATTGGCTCACTTCTGCCGTGATATTTCGCCTGATTGATCGGCACCGCCAAGGTGACTTTTGCAAAGCGCATCCCAAGGGTTACGAGGCGCGCTTTTTGGCCCGGTTGCCGCGGCGCCATAAACTGGTGATTTCCCGCCACCGGTTGTTCCACCAGATGTTCAAAGAGCCGTTCCTGCTCACATTCCAGCGCGCGATTGTGCTGGCAGCGGATCAGTAGTTCCACGCGCCAAGCCGCCTCCACGCTTGCTTTGCTGGCATTAGCCGGAGTCTGTCCAAGACGTAGTTGTTGGTGGAGCCTGAAGAGTTCGTAGATATCGCCTTCCCGGTCAGCGATGTTGATGAACACCGTTTGCGCAACCGCCTGCGCCGCCCGGTGAGTGGCCTCCACGCTTGATAGCCACCGATAGCTCTCCTTTTGTTCCACTGTCAGGCGATTGCGCTCCCCGCTGGGCCGCGTCTTATACCGCGCGCCATCCCGGGCACTTAACTGCGTGTCCAGCAAACCAATCGCCTGTCCATCCTCGCGCATCATAAGAGTGCTGTGCAGAAAAAGTCCGATCGTCTTATCCCGATTATTGGAAATGGGCCCGAGGCCTTTAGTGTGCGGGTGCGTGCTAAAATTGAGCGAGGTTGTGTCCTGTGCCGCCAGCACCACATTCAGGGGCCGAGCCCGTTCCAGACTCGATTCACGGTGCGCTTCCATTATCGCTTTCGCCTTGACGTCCTTGT
>JAYUPM010000347.1:0-3419 GCA_043760145.1 Spartobacteria bacterium | reverse complement strand
GGCGGTAAGAATGAGCGGGCTTGAAATTGGCCCTCTCAGAAACCTTCTCGAAGTCCGTTGCCGCAGAATTGAAGAATCTTCGGCTGGGGAAAGGGTTTTCCCAGAAGACGCTCGCGGAGTCCGCTGGCCTGACTCGATCGGCCGTCACCCATATTGAGTCGGGCATTCGGAACCCGACATTGATGGTTTGCCACGCGCTGGCAACGGCGCTCGATACTGATCTTTCGACCATTCTACGCCGGGTCGAATCTGCCGAAACCCGGGCGATTGCCAGAGCGAGGAAAACGAGGGGTAGCGTTTTGGGGACAGACAGATAGTGGGGAAAATCAGGTTGCCAATCTCCCACGCTTGGGCGATCGGTTCTCATGGGTTCTCATGAGGAACGCACGGATCAAAGCGGACCCGGAGGCCAAGGAATGCAAAGGACGCCGTTTGTCATTGGATATTCTGGTTTCGGCATTTCCAAAACCCTCTGCGTCTCTGCGCCTCTGCGTTAAAATTCCCTTCCGGTTCCGGCGAGTTCAGTTCTCCGGAAACAGCTTGATTCGCAGCATTGGAAGGCCTTCTCTTACCCATTGATTGCGAGTTTTTGCCGGCAACCCCGGGAAGTAACACCTCACATTTTTCCACAGATTGGCGCAGATACCGGAAGGAGAAGAATCGTCTACGTGCAGTCGCCTCTCCCTCCCTTTATCTGCGTTCCTCTGAGAAATCTGCGGTTCAAACTCCGGATCTTTTTAACCACGGATAACGCGGATTTACGCGGATTTACGCGGATGGAGGAAGGGATGACGGGAGGTGACAAGGTGGAGTTGCAAAGAGGTTAAGCCACGGATAACGGGCATGATCACGGATAGAGATACCTGCCGAGTCAGCCTCTTTCTGTCTTGTTCTTTATCCGCGCAAATCCGCGTTATCCGCGGTTAATCTCTTCGCAGCTAGGGATTTGGAGGTTGAGTTGGGCGCGTTCTCTCCGATTCTCCCCTCCCCTTACATGTCTTCCACTGAGCCGTTTCTAATCAAACTCCGCCAAGCCCTGGCAGCCGGCTCTTTCGTGAAACTCACGCTCAGTCAGCCGCTCCCTTCCAACTCCGAAGGCGCCCTCAAAAATTTGTATGTGCGCAAGGTCGAGTTGCGCGACGGCTGCCAGTTCTCCTTTCTCTTCCGATATCCCACACGCGATATCACAAAGAATTATCCGGAACTGGAAGCGATCGAAGAGATTGGCCGGTTGCTTGAACTCACATTTAAGCGGGCCCATCTCTTCACCATCACCGGGGACTGGCAATGGGCAGGGCCGGGTCAATTGAAAGCCGCCCGCCCCGCATTCACCGTGGCCCCCGCCCTTGAGCACGATCGCCGCAAGCCGCAGCCGATCCATCCCGCAGCCCCTTTCCTCCAAGCCCTCGGTATTACCAATCCAGCAGGCAATCCGCGCCCTGCCATGGCCGACAAGCTGCGCCAAATCCAGCGCTTCGTGGAGCTGCTCGGGCATCTCGTGGAAGACGCGCCCCTGAAAACAAACCGGCATTTGCGCATCATTGATATGGGGTGTGGAAAGGGTGCGTTGACCTTTGCGGCGTGCCAGTTTTTTCAGGATCGCGGCGTCACGGTGGAAGCGATCGGAATCGAACTTCGCGAGGAGCTCGTTACTCTGACAAACAAGGCTGTAACCGACTGCAAATTTTCCGGGCTGCGATTTGAGAAGGGTCGCATCGGCTCGTTTCCACAGGCCCCGGTTGACCTGCTCATCGCGCTTCATGCCTGCGATACCGCCACCGATGACGCCATCCATTACGGAATCCGCTCCGGCGCTTCGCTCATCGTGACCGCCCCGTGCTGCCACAAAGAAATCCGCGCCCAGCTCGCACCGCCTCCCCTCCTTGAACCGATTGTGAAGCACGGGATATTGGCGGAGCGCGAGGCCGAGACGGTGACGGACGCGCTCCGGGCGCTTCTTCTGGAAATCCATGGCTATAAAGCAAGCGTATTCGAATTCGTATCCAACGAGCATACCGCCAAAAACGTGATGATCGCGGCCAGCAAACGCGCGCAACCGCTCGATCCCGAGCCGAGCCGCGAAAAGCTTCGTGAACTCACGCGGTTTTATGGGATCGGGCAGCAACATCTGGCCGGGCTGCTCGGCGAGAAACTTGAGACCGCTGGGAATTATGGGAGGCATGGGAGTTATGAAAATCCCACTCCTCCCACTCTTCCCATGCCTCCCATCTCCCCGCCATGATCAAGCACTGGACCCCGGCGGAACTCGCCACCTTGCATCGCCTTCGCGATGGCTTCCTTTCCGGCACAGCCGGGAAATCCAACTATTGGCGATCCATCGAAGACCTGGCGCTTTACGACAGCACATTTGCCGAGCGGATCGGCTGGAAATGGGATGGCGCTTTGCGCGAACTGACACTTCGCAACTGGACGCCTCAATCCACACGCATCGTCGATTGGGGCTGCGGCACCGGCATCGCAAGCCGGCGGGTCCTCGATTTTTACCCGCAATTCACAGCGCTCTCATTTTACGATCGGGCCCCCGCGGCAGCGCGATTTGCTGCCGAACGCGCGCAGCGGGAAAACCCCGGCGTGGAGATCGGCATCGGGGCCCGGGTCGATGCACAAACTCTTTTAGTCATCAGCCACGTGATCAATGAGTTGCCGGAAAAAGAGCTGCACGCCCTGCTCTCATTGGCCGGACATGCGGGGGAAATCATCTGGGTGGAAGCCGGGGCCCGCGATGAGAGCCGCCGATTAAGTGCCGCCCGGGATTCGCTGATGGAGCGCCATCCGGGACTGGTGGCGGTTGCGCCGTGCACTCATCAGGCCACATGCGGGATGCTTGCCATAAAGAACGAACGCCATTGGTGCCATCATTTTGCGCAACCCCCGAGCGATATTTTTCAGAGTGCCCGCTGGCATCAATTTGGCCAGGAACTCGGGATCGATCTGCGCTCGTTGCCATACAGTTTCCTAGTCATGGAACGTGCCCGGGCCGAGCCGCCGACCCCTCCCGGTTTCTCGCGGGTTATTGGGCAACCCCGCGAATTCAAAGGACACGACAAGGTCCTAAGTTGCCATGTGGGCGGGGTGTCTGAGCTGATACTCCAAAAACGTGATGCCCCTGATCTCTTGCGCGAATTGCGCAAAGGCCCCGACGCGCCGGTTTACCGCTGGGATATTGAGGAGGGAAAAATCCTCGGCGGCAAGCGGATCGATTCGTAACGCGGAGAGCGGAGAGCGGAGAGCGGAGAGCGGAGAGCGGAGAGCGGAGAGCGGAGAGCGGAGAGCGGAACTTTTAACGCAGAGACGCAGAGATGTTACGAAATTAATTGGCGTCGTACTTTTTGCCGAATTGAGCTGGTAGCGGTTCTTGGGATTTGGCCGAGCTCTCATCGGGTTTTGCAGCCAAGTTG
>JAYUPM010000346.1:0-3424 GCA_043760145.1 Spartobacteria bacterium | reverse complement strand
GTCCAATCTTCAGTGTGGCAGAGATGCTCGCCTTTTCTTCCGAGGTTTGTAGTTCCGCATTTATGCGGCAAGGGCGCATTCCCATACTTCCTCATTTTTCATTCTGACTATTGACTTCGCTTCCCCGGACCGGCTGAAGCCCAATGCCTTTAAGGATTCGAAATGACGAAAGCATTACCTCCATCTTTGGGCGTCGTGGCAGGAACGTCGCGCAGACCTCCAAGTCTGCCGTGTCGCAGGTTTCCAAACCTGCACCGTGGGAGGAAAGGATGAATTATGAAGGATGAAATGATCCACCGCGCCCTTTTCATCCCTCATAATTCATCCTTCATCCTTTCCTCACGCCATGCCGGCTTGGAAGCCCGCGATACGGCAGGTTTGGAAACCTGCGCTACGCAGCGGGCATCGCTTCGCGATGGGCAGCACACCCGCGGGCAAAGATGTGGGTAATGCTTAGACTGAAGTTCCATCACGTTCACCGCAACTTGGTCTTTGCCCTTCCCCCGCGCCGCGTTCCGCCTTCTATTGGCCACTCTTCTTTTTTTCCTTATGCGCGACACCCCAAAACTGGCTCTTGCCGGCGCCGGCCTTCTCTTTGTCGGTCTATTAATCGGCTACACGCTGGACAAGAAACCTCAAGGGTCCTCCTCCCTGCCCTCAGCAACAACCACCACGACCTACTCCGCGGCAGCAATGGAGTTGGCCAGTGGTAATCCCGCTTCGACCCCAACTTTGGAGATCACCAATTTGCCGAGCGCCTCCGCCGAAGAAACCAGCGATAGCAAACACGCGATCCTTGCCGCGCTCGGCCAATCCAATGAGATGCGCCGACAACATGATCTCTTTGAAGCGGTCGCAAAAATGAACCCGGCCGAGTTGCGGGCCGCCTTGGAGATGGCGCGGCAAATGACCGGTCATCAACGCGAATCGATTATGCCCGTCCTGATCGCGCGCTGGGCTGAAACAGACCCACTCGCCGCAGCCCAATTCGCTTTCGCACTGCCTGATTATCAATCGCGGACCATCACGATTCGGGCGATGTTAAGCGTCTGGGGCACGGAGAATCCGGAAGCGGCAATGGCGTGGGCGGCAGGCCTTCCAGCAGGCCAGGAACGGTTGCTGGCGATGTATGGGGTGGTCAACATTCTCGCCCGAAAGGATCCACTCGCCACCATTCGTTTCCTGGATAGTCTTCCAAAAGTTCGGCAAAACGACGGCGCTTATTCCGCAGCCTTCGGGGAATGGGCTTCTCAAAATCCCGCAGCCGCCGCGGGCCATGCACTCACGCTGCCAAGAGGTCAGGCCCGGGATTATGCGATCCGCGCCACGGCGGATCGCTGGGCCCAAACCGATCCGCAAGGCGCCCTCGCATGGGCAAGCTCGATCCCGGATATCGCGGTGCGCAATAGTGCGATTGAAAGCGCGCTCACGACTTGGGCCGCGCGGGACGCCCCCGGAGCGAGCGCCTACATTCTCGCAATGCCCGCTGGTGAGGCCCGGACCCGCGCCCTCCATTCGGCAGTTTACACGCTGGCTTCTCGCGACCTGCCCAGCGCAATCGCCCTTGTTGAAGAAATGCCGGCCGGAAACGCCCGCTCCCAAGCCGTTCAAACGCTCACTCGCCAATGGTCGCAGAGCGATCCAAAGGCCGCTGCCGAATACGCCGCGAATCTTCCTGCCGGCGATGCCGGCAACAATGCCATGGCAATCATCGCGGCGAATTGGGCGCGCACAGATGTGGCGTCAGCGATGGCGTGGGCCGAACAAATTCCCGATGAAAACTCTCGTCGAGAAGCGGTCCGGCAAGTCTCCACACAATGGGCCCAGGCGGATCCGCGCGCAGCTGCAGACTATTGGATGAGAACAGTCCCATCCGCCACCCAGGATGCCAACGGCACATTGGGACAAATTGCGGGAATGTGGGCGCGTAATCAACCGCAGGAGGCCATGGCATGGGCGCGCCAACTCGCGGATGGCCCCGCCAAAAACAATGCGTTGGGGAGCATCATCGGCGCCCTCGCATCGAGCGATCCCCAACAGGCTGCCACTTATCTCGCGCAATTGCCCGCCACCAACCAGTCCACGGCAGCCAGTCAACTCGCCGAGGGATGGATGCAAAGCGACACACGCGCCGCCACCACCTGGGCCGCCGGTTTGCCCAATGGCGAGACCCGCACAACGGTCTTCCGCAAGATCGCGTCCACCTGGGCCGACCAGGATCTGGTCAAGACCGCCAACTGGCTCGAACGCATTCCCACCGGCGACGCCCGCGATGCAGCCGTAAGCGCCTTCAGCCAAAAAGCGCTCAGCACCGATCCCGAGGGTGCAGCGGCATGGGCCAGCACCATCGCCAATCCGGCCACTCGCAATGCTGATTTGGAGCGAATCGCCCGGAGCTGGATGCGTCAGGACAAACCCGCCGCGATGACTTGGATCAACAACACCAGTTCCCTCCCGGATGATGTCAAAAAACGGCTGGCGGAATCCAGTGATCAGTAATCAGTGATCAGTGCTCCGGCCCCCATGCCTTTATTCGCGTTCATTCGTGTTCATTCGCGGTTGCTTTTTCCTTCCCGGCTTTAATCAGCGGGTCCTTAGCCCCTCGCACTTAGCACTAACGCTCGATCCGAACCAGAAAGCTCCTGCCACTCGCCGACTGGCAGCGTGCCCAGTTCAAAATCTCCGATCCGGACCCGGATCAAGCGCAAGGTCGGATGTCCGATGGCGGCGGTCATGCGGCGGGCCTGGCGGTTTTTGCCTTCCATCAACTCCATGCCGATCCAGACATCGACCACTGTTTTGCGAACCCGGATCGGTGGAATACGCGGAGGCACATCGGGCTGCGGATCCAACAACCAGGCGCGGCATGGCAATGTGGAATAATCTCCGATACTCACACCGGCCTCCAGTTTCCGAAGCGCTTCAGGCGACGGCAACCGCTCGATTTGGGCCCAGTAAATCCGGCCATGACGCTGCGTCGGATGCAGGAGCCGGGCATTCAATGCGGGTTCATCGCTCAGGAGCAACAGCCCTTCGCTATCCGCATCGAGACGGCCGATCGAATACACCCCCTTTGGAAATCCAAACTCCGCCAGTGTCCGATTGGGCGAACCATCCGAAGTAAACTGCGAGAGAACGCCGTAAGGTTTGTTGAATGCGAGGAGCACGGGGGGGAAAAGCGGAAAGCGGAAAGCGGAAATATCGGAAGACGGAAGAAAGGACTAAAGCACTAAAAGGAATTCGAAGAAAAAGCGAAAAGTCGAAACGGAACTGTTAGGGTGCCGCCCTTTTCCCATTCCTCCGACCTCCGACCTCCGACCTCCGACCTCCGACCTCCGACCTCCGACCTCCGACCTCCGACCTCCGACCTCCGACCTCCGCCCTCCGACCTCCATCGCTGCCACGGCTAGCTGCAGGAGAGTTG
>JAYUPM010000345.1:0-3425 GCA_043760145.1 Spartobacteria bacterium | reverse complement strand
GTCCCGAATGGCGCGAACTTAAGCGGGTTTATCGTCCTCGTCCTCGTCCCTCGTCCTCGTCCTCGAAAACGACAATGGACGGGGAATCGAGGACGAGGACGATATTTCCTTAACTTCGCGCCATTCTTGTCTGTCCCCTGTCTTCCCCTGGAAGAAAAGGATGAATTATGAAGGATGAATGATGAAACGGCGGAGAACGGACGGATGAAGGTTCACGCGCCATCGTTGTAGAGCTCGTCAGAGGAGTGCCGCACTACAAAACGCTCTTACTCCCCGCGCAGCCAGCGGATGAGGAGGCTGAGTTCAGTGGCGGTCATGCGATTGGTCCGGCCGAACGCGGGCATCCGGTCGTTTTTCTTGCCGTAAAAACGGTCGTGGCCGGGGTCCTGCAAAAACTCAGTGAGCCAGGCGGAGGAGGCGTATCCGGTAAGGTCGGGGCCGCTGCCGGGCTCGTCATTGTGGAATTGATGGCAGTCGGCGCATTCGAGAGCGCCCTCGGTGAAGCGCGTTTTTCCATCGGCGATCAATGCGGCGTCGCGCGCGTCCTCCTGCTTCTGCGCGGGGAGCGCGGCCTCGGCGCTGAGCGCGGCCAGAATCATTTTGAGCTGCGCTTTTTCCTCCGCTGTATGCTCGGGGACTTTGTCGAGGATGTAGCGCACCATCTTGCTTTTCTTGGCGCCCTCTTTGGGATGCACGAACGCTGTGCCGCCGAAGTATTTGAGGGTCTCGATCTGCTGCGGGTCCATGAAGCCGCGCAGCCACTCGCGCGAGCCGAAGCCGGCGAGGTCCGAAGCGGTTGGCCGCTCGGCGGGCGGGGCGCCCATCCCGTCGTGCCCGGCGTATGTGTGGCAGCTCGCGCACTGGCTGGCAAAGAGGCGCGGGCCTTGGGTGCGCGGGTCTTCGCGCAGCAGCGCGAGCGCGCCTTCGGTGGGGATGCCGCGGCGTGCGGTGGCGAGTTCCTTGGTGCGTTCGGCGTCGCGTTGGGCCTGCGCAACCGCCGCCTTGAAGTGCGTGTTGCGCGCGTCCTTGGCAAATGCGAGACCGGTGAGGATGCCGAATCCTGCGAGGCCGGCGAAGAGGACGAAGAGGTTGAAGCGGTGCCCGAGCTTCCACTGGCCGAGCAGCGGCATGAGCATGAGGAGCAGGAAAAGGAGGCCGGGGATGATGAGCGACCCCCAGATGAGCCGTTCGCCCTCGAAGTATTTGAGGAACTCGAAGAGCGCCATGAAATACCAGTCGGGGCGCGCGGCGCTGTAGGGTTCGGCGGGGTTGGCGGGGGCGCCGAGTTCGGCGCCGTGGAACCACCATACGAGGCCGAGGACGGCGGCCATTACGATGGCGCAGGCGACGGCGTCCTTGAGGACCTGATCTGGCCAGAACATTGCGTCGGGTTTGCGCTTGGGCAGCTTCGGAGTGAGGCCGTGTTTACGAAAGAGCGCGACGTGTCCGACGATGAGCAGCACGAGGAGCGCCGGCAAAACGCCCGCGTGCAGGGTGAGGAATCGGGTGAGGGTGTGATGCCCGTAATTGGCATCGCCGACGACCAATCGCTGGAGGCCGTCGCCGACCATGGGGACGCCACTGAGCAGATTGGTGGCCACTTTCGTGCTCCAATATCCGCGTTGATCCCATGGCAGCAGATAGCCCGTAAGCGAGAGCGCAAGCGTGATCCCGAGCAGGCCGAGGCCGAACCAGTAGTTCACCTCGCGTGGCGCGCGGTAAGCGCCGTCGATCATCACCTGCATGAAGTGGAGCACCAGCAGCGGCACCATGAGCTGCGCCGTGAAGTGATGGATGCCCCGCAGCAGCCAGCCGCCGGGCAGCACTTCCTGGATATAATAGACGCTTTCCCAAGCGCTCTGCGCGCCGGCGCTGTAGTTCATCCACAAGAAAACCCCGGTGATGAACTGCACCACGATGGCAAAGCTTAGCGTGCTCCCCCACACGTAACGCCAGCGCGCGCCACCGGGGACGTGTTCGTAAAGCGCTTTGCGCGTAAGCGCCCGGAAACCTGTGCGGGTGTCGAGCCAGTCTAAAAGTGTCTTCATGCGACGGGCAGCTTCTCTTTGACCCCGGCTTTGAAGTCCTGAAATTTCACCCAGACTTCGCCGCCATCGCGGATCTCCACCTCCAGCGAGTCCAGTCCGCGAGCCGACGGGCTTGGCGCGATGATGCCGCCAGCGGCAGTGAACGTGCTGTTGTGGCAGGGGCAGAAATACTGCGTCTTGTCGCGCTGCCATTCCACTGCGCAGCCGAGGTGCGGACAGGCGGATTGGAAAGCGCGCACGGTCCTTTCATCGAGGCGTTCGAGAAACACCGTGCCGACGGCGTTGCGTGCGTGGCGCGTCCATGCATCGGTGCGCTCGATGAAGACCTGGAAAAGCCGGGGCCCCGCGCCGACTGGAAGCGCATCGAGTTTTGAGAGCTGCACCCACGAACCATCCGGCGCAGCCGATCGCAGCGGGCCGAGCAGCACAGTCACGCCCGCCGCCAGTGGCGCGAGCACACAGACGCCCCCGAGCGCGGTGCATGCGGCGGCTTTCAGAAATTCCCGGCGGTCGCAAGAATCCGGCGGCTGCGTTTTTTCGGGTGGGGTTTCGGGATCTTGGGAGTTCATGGCATGGATGATTTCTGCAAAACTGAGGGGAGAGGGCGAATCAATTTTCAATTTTCGATGGGGAATTATCAATCTCCCATTCCCGTTGGGCCCTGGCGGTGTCGCGGATCAAGCCCTTGGTGCTCAATAGCCATATTACACCCGCCACCAGCATGACGAGGGAGACCGTGAGAAAACTGGCGTTCCAATTGTAATGATCCTTGATCCAGCCAATCAGCCATGGGGAAAACGCGTCGCCCAAGGCGTGGATCACGAAAATATTGAGCGCAAATGCCGAGGCCCGCATTGCCGGGGGAGTGACATTGGCCAGGGCGGTATTGGAAGGGCCGATATTGAGGAAGAGAAAGAACATCGCAAAAAAAACGAAGATCCAAGCCATTGGGAAAGGGGTGTAAAGCATCGCGATTGTCATTGGGAACCCGAGGAGCATCCCGGAACCGGAGACCAGGAAGTAAGAACCCGGGAATCGGCCGCGCAACCTGTCGGCAAGCCAGCCACCGAGGAGCGTGGAGACCAACCCTGAGACGACCAGGATGCCTCCGAACATAAGGTCAACGTGGGCAAGGGAGAGGCCCCGGCTTTCATGAATATAAGTCGGGGCCCAAACTGAAAGGCCGCCGATGGCAAACGTCATGGCGGTCTGGGCCGCGATATTGCTCATGAGCGAAGGGATCTTAAAGAGCTGGCGGTAATCAGCCATTTTCGGCGGCGTGAGTTTGCCCGAGGCCCTGCGCGGCTCTTTCATTTTCATGCAGAGCAGCGCCAGTAAAATCCCGGGAGGGGCGACCAGGAAAAAAGCCCAGCGCCA
>JAYUPM010000344.1:0-3427 GCA_043760145.1 Spartobacteria bacterium | reverse complement strand
TTCTGGTCAGCGTGCGCAAAAGGCGACACCATGCCCGGCACGATTCCGGGGGGAGCGTCCAGCGCCCGAAAAAAATATTCCGGGTCGTAAAAAACTTTCGGGCCCGGGAGGAGGTGGTCGGAAAGTAGCCAAACAGGGGGCGCGCGGGTCATATGAAATCCTCTCATGGCACATATGAACACTATGAACGGGATTTGTGCCCATCCCAAGCCGCCCGTGGCACGCGCATCGCTAATGGCTCGCTCGCGCATCCGCGCCGCCATTCAAAACAATCCATAATCCCATCGTTTGAAACTCTCCGATTTAAAAAGTTCCGGCCATTGGCCTACACTGCTCACCGCGTTTCTTTATTTCGATTTCAGCTTCATGGTCTGGACCGTCCTCGGCCCGCTTGGCGCCCAGATCGGCGAATCGCTTAAACTCTCTTCCCAACAAATGGGAATGATGGTCGCCATCCCGATTCTATCCGGGGCGATCCTGCGAATTCTCCTTGGACTGCTGGTGGACCGGATTGGGGCGAAGAACACCGGGATCATCGCCCAATTAATCGTGATTGCTGGGCTCACGTGCGCATGGGTTTTTGGGTTGCCGACCTATCATTCAACCTTGTTGATGGGATTGATCCTTGGGTTCGCGGGCGGGAGTTTTGCGGTGGCGTTGCCGCAAGCAGGCCGGTGGTATCCGCCGAACATGCAAGGAATCGTGATGGGGCTGGCTGGCGCGGGCAATGTCGGGGTGGTGATCGACAGCCTGCTCGCCCCGCGGATAGCGGCTGCGTATGGATGGCAGAGCGTTTTTGGGTTTGCGCTCCCGCCCGCGATCCTTGTCCTGATCATCTACATCGTCTTTTCAAAAGAGGCACCAGTGGAAGTTAAGCGGAAAAAATTTTCTGATTACTCCAAGCTGCTCAAGGACAAGGACGCCCATTGGTTTTGTTTCTATTACACCGTGAGCTTTGGCGGGTTTGTCGGACTGGCCAGCAGTTACGTCCTCTATTTTAAGAGCGAGTATGGAATCTCAGCCGTCCAAGCCGGCGATATCGCAGCCATCTGCACCTTTGTGGGAGCCATTCTTCGGCCGGTGGGCGGCGCGTTCGCGGACCGGATCGGCGGGATCCGATCGCTCTTCGTGTTCTATACGATTGCCGGGGTCTTCCTGATCATCGCCGCGTTGACACATAACATCATCCTTTCGGTCCTGGTATTTGTGGTTGTTTCAGGCGCCCTAGGAATGGCCAATGGATCGGTCTTCCAGCTCCTGCCGCAGCGCTTTGGAAAAGACATTGGCGTCATGACAGGCCTGGTCGGATGCGGGGGCGGGATTGGCGGCTTTTACCTGGCCAGCTCCCTTGGGTTCGCCAAACAGCTGACCCACTCGTATGCGACAGGGTTCCTCCTTTTTGCCGCGCTCTGCTTTCTTGCAGTCGCGGGATTGGGTTTTGTGAAAACCCGATGGCGCACAACATGGGGGGCGCTGGCCAATGCGCGGATCTAACTTACCTTGAAGAATTTGAAGGTAAACTTCACAAGCTACGGAATCGCGCAAGGACCCGGGAAGGAGTCCGAGGATGCGTTCGGCGTGAAAAGCTGGGATGAGACAGTGATCGCGGTGCTTGCGGATGGGACAGGCGGGGCGCTCGGGGGGCGGGAGGCATCGCACCGGATTGTAAATACGTTGATGAGAAATTACCAGGTCCGCCCGTTAAGCTGGTCACCCGACAAAGCGATTACGGAGTTCACCGGGTTGCTCAACCGGACCCTGCACCAGGAATCCATTGCCAGGTTTGATTCCCCGGAAATGATCTCCACGCTCTCTCTTGCCGTTATCGAGGGAAATCAGCTCATCGGGCTCAACGTGGGCGATTCCCGGATTTACCTGGCCCGCGGCGGCGCGCTCCAGCAGCTCTCCATTGATCACGTCGCCAACGAACCGGAATGCAGGCATGTTCTCCAAAGGGCCATGGGACTTGCGCCGGAGCTTGTGCCCCACCGCTTCCAACTACAGATCAGGGATGGCGACATCATTTTTTTGTGCTCCGATGGCATCACAACAGTGCTTGCCGACCATGTGCTTGCGGGCAGACTCGGGCATGGTGCCGCAGCCCGATCCATTGTGCAGCATGCCCGAGAACTGGCCAGCCCCGAGACCCTTGATGACATGAGTGCCATCGTCATCGAAGTCGTCGAGACCGGCAAACTGCAGGCTGCCGCACAAGTCCCCCTCATCATCCCCGACTCATTGCACAAAGGCCTCCTGATCGACGGCTACGAACTGATCCGCCCCTTCCAGCATAGCGACCGCGTCTGGCTGGCGCACAAGGACGGGATCCGCTGGACATTGAAATTTGCCCCCATGGATGCCCGGGACAACGACGCTGTTCTCACCCAGTTCGTGAAGGAAACCTGGAACGCGACCCGGGTTGATGCGCCGTTTTTTGTGAAGGCCTTCGTGCCCGAGAATCCGAGCGCGCGTTATTACGTAATGGAATTTATTGAGGCGCCGAGCCTCAAGACGGTCCTGCGGGCCCGGCGCCTGGATGTCGATGAAGCACTCACCCTCGGGAAGTTTCTGGCGGAAGCGAGCACCCACCTGCTTCGGCTGGATCTGGTGCATGGCGATATCAAGCCGGAGAATATGCTGGTTGTGAGTGAATATGACCGACTCCAGTTCCGGTTGGTCGATCTCGGCAGCGCCACCGAGATTTTCTCGATCACCTCGCGCGCCGGAACCGCCAGCTATCTTGCACCCGAACGGTTTCATGGCTCACCAGTTTGTGAGCGGACGGAGATTTTCGCCATCGGCGTGACCCTGTTTCAGGCGCTCACCGGCACTCTTCCATTCGGGGAGATCGAGCGCTTCCAGACACCGCAATTCGTGGTTCCCAAACCACCTTCCCGGCTCAACCCGAATATTCCGCCATGGCTCGACTCAGTGATCTTGCGTGCCATATCGATCGAGGCGGGGCGTCGTTACCAGCATTACTCGGAACTGAGTTTTGACCTTGCGAATCCGGCCAAGGTCGAGCCCTTCTTCCAACCGGGCCTCTCACTGATCGAGCGCGATCCCCTGACCTTTTACCGGGCCGGATTCTGGATCATTTTGGCGATCGCCCTTTATCTTTTTTACCGGCTCGCAATCCAGGCATGACCCGAATGGCGCGAACTTAAGCGGGTTTATCGTCCCTCGTCCTCGTCCTCGTCCTCGAAAACGACAATGGACGGGGAATCGAGGACGAGGGACGAGGACGAGGACGAGGGACGATATTTCCTTAACTTCGCGCAATCCAGGCATGACCCCGATCCCCATTATCCCGCCGAGCGCCCCATTCAATCCGCATTTATGCGGTAAAAAGAGGACGGGATCAGGCTAGCAGTTTCTTGATAACCCGGGCCGGTTCGACCCCAGTCAGTCGCATGTCTAGCCCTTG
>JAYUPM010000343.1:0-3430 GCA_043760145.1 Spartobacteria bacterium | reverse complement strand
GGGCGCGCTTTCAAGTGTAAGACGGACCTCGCCCGCCATGGAATGGGCAAGGAGCGCGATGAAAATGATGGAGATTCGGATCATAAAATTTGGGTTCAAAGTGGGATGTGATGGAGTCCGCACAAGGGCGTGGACATGGAATTCCCGACGAAGGCCGGGAGTAGACTCTGACGCGAGGGAAGCATCGTTCCCACCAGGGCACGACGGTGCGCGTCAGGCGTTACGCGATTTGAGGAGGATGATCGATCCCGAGTGGGACCGCATCCGGCGGGCTATCCGCGATTTCCGCAAAGACAAGATCGGCCTCGAATAATCTGCCAACCAAGGCAGGAGGCGCACTGCGTTCATGTGGGAAAGACTGATGGCAGACGCACTGACAATCCTGGTCATCCGAATGCCCCTCTCCAGCCTCACTCACTTCCGCTTCCGCGCATTCGTGGCTGCAAAAGCCACGCACGACCTCCGAGTAGCCGACAAGAACCAGTGCGGCTATGAGGATGGAGAAGAATCTGGAACGGAGGAATCGCAAAGTTGTTTCAAGAGTTAAGAGCGAGAGGCACACCTGTCAAGCTGGAGGACGAAGACAAGGATGAAGGATGAATTATGAGGGATGAAAAGGGAGCGCGGCATCCTTTCCTCGTGCCATGCCGGCTTGAAAGCCCGCGACACAGACTTGGTCTTGCGTCTTCCGGGGTTTGTAGTTCCGCATTTATGCGGCGCTGGCGCCCGCAAATACGAGGATCAACCTGCACATCCTCAACAAGCCAGGCATGCGCATCCGCAGTCCAGCCGACACCCCGGGAAGGGGAAACAGTCCGTCGTAAGCGGATGGATCCCGCGTGCTCAGGATCCCGGCTGGCGCCGAATGCCGTGCGAGGCGCAAACCATAACGACCCGGGAGATTTGTCCGCTCCAGTTTTTCGGACTCGCCTCCTCAAGAGTGGAGGGATACCCGTGTGCGCAATGACCCGAAACCACAGCACCCGCCGAAATATACAGCTGCTGTCCAATCCATGTTTAGGACGCTTCACGTCTTGCCCCAAAACATGACGCCGCTAGTCTCGCTGTCGTGCGAGTCGTCATCGATACCAACGTCCTGCTCTCATCGCTGCTTTCGCGGCGAGGAGCCTCCTTCCGCCTTGTCCAGAGACTTGGTTCGTCGCAGTTTCAGCCCGTCATTTCGCCACCGCTCTGCCTGGAGTATGAGGATGTCTTTCGCCGCCCCGGATTGCTTCCAGGCTACTCCCCGCAGGACATCAGCGATTTTCTCGACTACTTCCTGTCGCAGTGCATCGAGTGCCGGATTCACTTTCTCTGGCGGCCACATTTGCCCGACCCAAAAGACGATTCAGTGCTTGAACTGGCTTTGGCGGGCAGTGCGCCTTTCATCGTTACCCACAATACCCGCCACTTCAGGGGCGCGGACGCTCTTGGGATTCGGGCGGTGACACCAGACCAGTTTCTGAGTATTCTTTCCGCACCATGAGCACGCTCAACGTCAACATTCCTGAATCGCTTTACCGCCGCGCACAGTCTCTTGCGCAGGACGACGGCGTTCCGCTCGACCAATTCATCGCCACGGCCCTCGCCGAGAAGGTCGCCGTTCTGGATGCCGACAGCTACATCCGCGAGCGTGGCGCGCGCGGGAGTCGCGAGAAGTTCGACCGCGTGCTTTCCAAGGTTCCTGACGTTGAACCTGAAGAGCATGACCGTCTTTCGCCACATAACGCGGCCTAAGCGAACTGCTCCGCGCGTTACGACGCTTTCCCCTTTCCGCTTTCCGCTATTTCCCTCCCCATATGCCGGCTCTGCCGCTTCGCCTTGAGTCCAGGAGCTCGCACCGGCGCAATCCTCTCCGGCTCAAGAAAGCTGAGGCGTTCCCGGCGCACCCCCCCATGCCAGTCTCGCTCAAGGGCCGCCACCACACGCTCCCGGGGCAGTCCCAACTCCGTGGTCAGGAAAAGAAAGAGGTTCTCCGCCAACGCCACCAACGCCACCGAATGTAACTTGCCCAGCCTGGCCGTGAGCCATTCGGTGAATCGGAGAAACCCCCAAAACGGCGAGGCGCCCCCATCCCAGAGCAAGGGAGATGTTTCGACAAAGTTACCGCTATTGCCGACCAGATCCCAGCCCCGGGCAAACCGGCGCATCTGTTGCATCGTGGCGAAATCGATGAGTTTATTCTGAAGAATTTCGTAAGGTGGTTGCGGGCTGTAAACCATGGCCCACTCGGCATCGTGTCGGATAATCGGTGTCCCCCGGAGCCGCTTTAATATTCCAACCTGGATCTCCTGTGGGCGCAACTTGATCAGCCGATCAAACCCCCGTCCGAAACTGGCCACATCTTCGCCCGGCAACCCGACAATCAGGTCCGCGTGAATGTGCACACCAGTTTCCTCGCGTAAATAGCGAAGGTTATCCTCGAGCTTCACCAGGTTCTGACGGCGACTGATATTTTTCGAAGTCGCTTCATCGAAAGTTTGTATCCCGACTTCGAACTGAAGCGCCCCGGGCGGGAACCGCGCGATAATTTCCCGGATCTGTTCGGGCAACCGGTCCGGCACCATTTCGAAATGCACGAAGAGCCCGTCTTTCCAACGCGCAAGAAAGAATTCGAGAATGGCCCGGCTCGTGTTGAGGTTCAGGTTGAAAGTGCGATCGACAAACTTGAATTGCCGCGCCCCTCGCGCAAGCAACCGTTCCAGCGCCTCCAAAAACGCCGGCAACGGCACGGCCCGCACCGGGACATCGAGCGAGGAAAGACAGAACTCGCACGTAAACGGACAGCCGCGCGAGGCTTCCACATAGAGAACGCGGTGGGCCAGGTCGTGATCGGAATAAAGCTCATACGGCAACACAAGCCCTTCCATGAGAGGAAGTTGTGATGCGATGATTTTCGGGAGTTCCTCGGCCTCCTCCGCGAGCAGCTGCCGGCAGACTTCGCCAAATTTCGTGTCCGCCTCCCCGGTGATCACGTAATCGGCAAGGCGCACGATCTCCTGTTGATCGATCTCAAAACTCACCTCAGGCCCGCCAATGATCACGATGATCCGTGGCGACAATCTTTTCAAAAGCGCGATGACTTCCGTGGTCAGGGTCACGTTCCAGATATAAACGCCGAACCCGACGATGGCCGGTTGACGCGCCAGGATCGCCTCCACGATTTCAAAGGGCCGCTGATTGATATCGAACTCCGCGATGGATGTCCGGCCCTGGAGCTCACCCATGTTCGCCATCAAATAGCGCAGCCCGAACGCCGCGTGAATATAGCGGGCGTTGAGAGTGGCGAGAAGGATGTCAGACATGGGACAGATCATTTGTCCCGGAACCATGTGACCTGGCTCGAGACTTCGCCTTCTGCCGTATCCGAGCCTTCCATCAACATCTCTTCCTTCCCTTTTAACGTCACAAACATGAACCGGGAGAGGGC
>JAYUPM010000342.1:0-8940 GCA_043760145.1 Spartobacteria bacterium | reverse complement strand
CCTTCCACAAGGACACTATGGAATCGGCCCTCCCACAGGGTGCCGGTCCGATGATTACGGGCGTTATACCATTGGGTGAATCGTTGTTTGAGGATCTGTAGGAACGGACTGATATCCCACATCCGCCGGAAGAAGCGTTCCCGGAGTTTCTCCGCCGCCGCGTCACTCCCCGAATCGCGCAACGCCTTGAGATCCATCGCGAGTTGGCGATGCGGATAACTGCCGTTGATGACTTTGACCAGGGCAACGAGCTGCTCATCGGTGGGGAGATCGAGGTCGGCGGGTCTATGCGGCACTTTTATAAGCAGGTGAAAATGGTCATTTAAAATACAGAAAGTAACCACCTGCACTCCGCTGAATGTTTCGTAAGCGCGCACCAGTTCCATGAAATGCTCGCGCTCAAGGTCCAAGAGGACGTATCGCTTGTCCACGATCCGTGAGTAGCAGTGGTAGTAAGCCACCTTGGCCTCCGGCGCCGCCTTGAACCGTCCATACCTCATGGTTAAACCGGTCGCCCATGGGCAACCCGCTGTCAAACGCTTTCAGACTAAGTCTCTGTCCCCGATGGCGGTTGTTCACAACCTGCCGTGTGGTAGGAATTAGGCTTTAACGCCAGCCCACTTTTTTCTTTTTTCAGGCCATCCCACAGAGGGGGGACTTTTCACCGTAGATTTCGCAGAGGACGCAGAGGAAGGCACTACTCGCAGCGTCCACGGATTATGGGCAGCCACTCTGAAATATTGGTGATTCCCCCTGTTTCCGGATCTGTGGACCTCTGAGCGAGGTTAGACCCCGGAATTTTTAACCGAAGATAACTCGAATAGACGCAGATAAAGAACCCGGACCGAAAAAGTCTGGTTCGGCTCTCTCCCCATCCGCGCCAATCTGTGGTTAAAAAGTTCTCCTCTGTGGGATGGCTGTGAAACATTCTTTTAAAACACCCGGTCAAACCGGGATCGAGATGCGATTCGCAGGTAATATGAATACTACTCTCCCAATTCTGACCGTTACCCTCGCTCTCGGTTTGGCCGCCTGCGATTCCAAGCAGGAGAATATGCGCGAAAAAGCCGTCGAACAACGCGCCGACAACCTTGAGACCCAGGCGGACATCACCAAAAACCAGGCTGAGCGCAAGGCTGACGAAATTGAAAAGCAAGGCAAGGAAAACGCGACCCTCGACAAGAAGGGGGCCGATCAAACCGCCACCGCAGTCCGCAAGGACGGCGATGCCACGGCTGAGGTTCTCAAAGACACCGCCGACGCCGTCCGGGACACGAAGTAAGGTCGAACCCTTTATCCCGTTGGTCTTTGCCCCAACTCTTGCATTCCCGAAATTTCCGGGGAAACTCCGCGCAATGAAACCCCGCCCTGCCCTCGTGTTATTGATTTGCGCCTTCCTGGCAATCGCCACCTTCCAATTGGAAGCGGCGGATAAACTCAAAGCGCTACTCATTGACGGCCAAAACAATCACGCATGGCAGCAGACCAGCCCGTTGCTCAAATCCATTCTCGAATCGAGCGGACGCTTTACTGTCGATGTCTCCACCGCTCCCGGCGGAAAATCCACCGACGATGCATGGAAAGCATGGAACCCGAAGTTCAGCGATTACGCCGTTGTGGTTTCCAACTATAATGGCGAGCTCTGGCCGGACTCAGTGCGCCTTGCGTTTGTTGAATACGTCCGCAGTGGCGGCGGATTCGTCGCAGTCCATGCCGCCGACAATTCGTTCCCGGAGTGGAAGGAATACAACGAGATGATAGGGCTCGGCGGATGGGGCGGACGGAACGAGAAATCGGGGCCGTATGTGCGATTCAAGGACGGAAAATTCACGCGCGACATGACTCCGGGTTCTGGCGGGAACCATGGGAGGCAACATGAGTTTGTAGTTGAGACCCGCCAGCCTGAGCATCCGATCGTTAAAGGGCTCCCATTGAAATGGAAACACACACAGGACGAACTCTATTCCAAGTTGCGCGGCCCGGCCCAGGACCTTGAAGTATTGGCGACCGCCTTCGATGCGCCTGAAACCGGCGGGACAGGAGAGAACGAGCCGATCCTGATGGTTGTTCCGTATGGCAAAGGCCGCGCATTTCACACAACCATGGGGCACGGCGTCGAGGCACTTGGCGGACTCGGCTTTCAGGTAACACTACAACGCGGAACAGAATGGGCCGCGACCGGCAAAGTAACGCTCCCCGCCCCCACCGCCGCAGACCTCCCCGCGGACAAAGCCGCCAAGAAATAAGACCGCCGCGAATGGGACCGTATGGGACTAATACGACTCATGAGACCTAGATACGGTTGGCTTCCGAAGTAGCAGAGGCGTTTTGCCTCGGACTCTACGCCTTAAAAAACGATTCTGTCCCTCCCGCAATCCAATCCGAAAAGCGGTAGAGGACTACACGCACTACAAAGCGCTTCGCGCCGCTGCAACAGCGGCGTTGCGCTGTTTCTGTTTCCTGCCCTTGGTCTTTGTGTCTGCCTGAGAATCCCAAACCCTCTGCGTCTCTGCGCCTCTGCGTTAAAATTCCCCGCCTTCTCCGGTGGGTTCAGTTCTCCGGGTTAGATGCCGAGCTTGGCCAGTTGCTGCTCAAGCGCGCGCTGGAACTGCTCCACGTCGGCGGGAGTGGGGCGGTAGTTCTCGACATCGGGTGTCATCCCAAGACGTCCGGTCTGGTCGAGATACCATGCGGCGCCTTTGCCATCACTGAAAGTCACGGTCCCGCTAACCATTGCCCCGGGCCGCGTAATTGTATCGAGCTTTACCACAACGCCCCCTCCCCCAACCGGGGCCGGAAGTGATCCTGCCTCTGGTTCGTCCGGGAACCCGTTTGGGATCGCTTCAGGGCCCGGCCCAGGATCCGCCGCAGGCGCGACCGGTTCGGCGACCACGGCTTCCTTGATCGAAAGCTTGAGGTCGTCCATCAAGAAACGCGCCTCCATGTAAGTCATCCGGATCTCGAATTCCTCGCCCATCCGTTGCTGGATATCGGATAGCTTGGCGCCCGCCTCAATCCATGTCGCCACTTTCTGTTTCTGTTCTGCGGTCAATTCCATAACGGCATGAATTGGCGTAAATTGCGCGGGAAGCAAGCCCAAGCTTAATCAGCGGTCCCGCTACTGCTTCATCCAGGGTGCCAGCTTCGCCTCGGTTTCGGCCGACCATGTCACCCGAAAATCGGTTCCGGTTAAAACGCGCACCTGACGGCCGTCTTCGCCGATGAAGCGCAGCTCCACCCGCCGCTTGCCGGGACTCTCCAGAATGATATCGCGCACTTCCTTCAACTCAGCCTCAGTGGCGCTTTCCCGGCGGAAGTTGAGGACGATTGGTTTTTCCTTGGGCTCGGGTTTTTTAAGAGGTTTCACGTCATTAGCAACGAGACGCGGGGGGTCTTCGCGTTTATCCAGGCGGCCGGAAATTGAGACAACCGCCCCTGGGACAAGGTGCTGGGAGCATTTGGAAAATGCTTCGCCCCAGATCATTACCTCCAGGCCGGCCGTGAGATCCTCCAGCACCACGATCGCAAATGGCTTGCTCTCTTTCTTGGTAAACTTCTTTTCCACCGATGCTAGGGCCCCCGCGATCGACACCGTGCTCTTGTCTTCCTCCTCGGCCAGTCGCGCTATCGCGACATATTTACCGCCTTCCAGGACGGGCCGATATTCGTCGAGCGGATGTCCGGTAACGTAAAAGCCGAGCAGCTCCTTTTCGAAGGCGAGTTTCTCCGCAGTCGTCCAGGTCGGGGCGGGAATTTTTTTGACTGCGCGCGGGGCGGTGTCGAATCCATCGAAAAGAGATACCTGCCCTGCTGCCCGATCGCGGTGCGCGCTGGCGGCCGACCCCAGGACTGCGTCGATCTCTGAGAAAAGCTGGGAACGTTCCTCACCAGTCCAATCAAACGCTCCGCATTTCACGAGACACTCGAGGGATTTCTTATTGGTTTTTTTCGAATCCACACGCGCGCAAAAATCTTCCATCGACTTGAACTCCCCATCCTTGGCGCGGTCCTCAATTGCCGCGGCCATCGCCGATTCCCCCACATTCTTGATTGCGGCCAACCCATAACGGATCGAGCCGACATGAATCCGGGCACCGATCACGTCCTCCTTGTCCGCGCCCGTCTGTTCTTCTGCTGACGGCGGTTCAAGAGTGGCTTCCTCATTCCACGGCGGGGCATCGGCTTCATCCGAGGGCTTCGGTTTGGCCTTGCGCGCTGCCTTGGCGGATTCGACCCCATCGGCGCTCACTTCTTCCGGTGTGAACTTGAGGCCGCTCTTGTTGACATCTGGCGGAAGAATCGTCACCCCGAGCCGTTCGCATTCGCCAACGAACACGCTGATCTTGTCTGTGTTATTGATCTCATTACTTAAAGCCGCCGCCATGAATTCCACCGGGTAGTGCACCTTCAAGTAAGCCGTCTGGTAACTAATCCATGCGTATGCGGCGGAGTGCGACCGGTTGAACCCGTATCCGGCGAATTTTTCGATGAAATCGAAAATCTCATTCGCCTTCTTTGCATCGATATCATTGGCACTCTTGCACCCATCCACGAACTTCTCGCGTTCCTTCGCCATCTTCTCCTTGTCCTTTTTTCCCATGGCCCGCCTCAACAGATCGGCTTTCCCGAGCGAGTAACCGGCAAGGACGGAAGTCGCCGCCATCACCTGTTCCTGATAGACAAGGATTCCATAAGTCTCGGCGCAAACCGTGGCAAGGAGCGGGTGCGAATGTTTGATCTTTGCAAGGCCCTTTTTACGTTTGATGTAATCAGGAATCACGTCCATCGGGCCCGGCCGATAAAGGGCAAGGATCGCGTTGATATCCTCGATATCCGAGATATCGAACTGTTTGCAGACACTCACCATGCCGCTGGATTCCAGCTGAAACACGGCAATGGTTTCCCCCTTGTTAAGGAGATCGAATGTCGGCTGGTCAGTAAGCGGGATGGCGGAGATATCGAAGCCGGGATTCTTTGCATGGATCAGGGCAACTGCATCGGTAATGACGGTAAGGGTCTTGAGTCCAAGAAAATCCATCTTGAGCATTCCGAGATCGGTCAACGGACCCATGGAATACTGGCTCAGAATGGAACCGTCACTGGCGCGGGTAAGTGGAATGTATTCAGAGAGATCCCGATCACTGATGACCACACCGGCCGCGTGGACTCCAACGCCACGTTTCAGCCCTTCAAGAACCGTGGCGTAATCCCAGAGCTGTTTGACCATCGGCTCCTCCTCCACTGCCTTCTTCAACTCCGGGTTTTTGTCAATCGCGCCCGCCTTGTGTTCTATCTCGCCGGTCTCCTCATTTTTCTTATCCGTGCCCGCAAGGGTGATATCGAGCTCGTTGGGAATCATCTTGGCGACCCGATCCCCGTCCCCGTAAGTCCACCCGAGCACACGGGCAACATCGCGCACCACGGACTTGGCGCCCATCTTTCCGAAGGTCACAATCTGCGCCACTGCCCGGTCCCCGTATTTCTGCCGGACATAATTGATCACCTCAGGACGCCGGTTCTGGCAAAAATCAACGTCGATATCCGGCGGCGAAACCCGTTCCGGATTGAGAAACCGCTCGAAGAGCAGCTTGAACTTGATCGGATCAATATCCGTGATGCCCATGACGTAAGCCACCATCGATCCTGCCGCCGATCCGCGTCCTGGCCCGACTGGGATCCCATGTTCCCTCGCCCATTTAATGAAGTCCCACACGATCAGGAAATAGTTCACAAATCCTTGTTTCTCCAAAAGGTCGATCTCCCGCTCCAACCGCTCCCGGATCACAGCGGAATCCGCGTCCGCCCCATAACGCCTGTGGACGCCCTCTTCAGCGATCTGGCGCAGATATTCGTTACGAGTGATTCCCTCGGGCGGAGTGAAGTTGGGATACTTGGGGACGCCGAATTCGATCTCCAGGTTGCAACGCTCGGCGATTGCCAGGGTATTGTCACACGCCTCCTTGAAATCGCGAAAAATATGACGCATCTCGATCGGCGATTTGAGATATAGCTCAGGCACATATTTCATCCGGCGCTCATCGGCCACATTGGAGCCGGTCCCGATACAAATCATGACATCATGCGCGTCGTGATGGCCGCGTTCCAAAAAATGGACGTCATTGGCGGCAACAAGGCCGAGCCCGAGTTCCTTTGAAATCCTGGGGAGAACCTTGTTTACCTTGCTCTGCGCCTCGATCCCGTGGTCGTGCATTTCGAGGAAAAAATTCTCTGCCCCGAGGATATCGCGATAAATGGCGGCAGTCTCGAGCGCCTTGGCGTAATTGTCCGCGGCGATGGCCTGGGGCACCTCGCCCTTGAGACAACCGCTGAGCCCGATCAAGCCCGCGCTGTGCTGGGAGAGCAGTTCCCGGTCGATCCGCGGCTTGTAATAGACCCCGTCCAGGTGCGCGATCGACACCAACTTCACAAGGTTCTTGTATCCCTGATCGTCCTTGGCAAGGAGCGTGAAATGGCTGGCCGCATCCCGCCCACTACTCGCGGTCCGGTCCGTATGTTTGCCCGGCGCCATGTAAACCTCGCAGCCGATGATCGGTTTGATCCCGGCCTTCTTCGCTTCCTGAAAAAACTCAATCGCCCCAAACAGATTCCCGTGATCGGTCATGGCGGCAGCCGGCATCCCGAATTCCAGCGCTTTTTTCATCACCGCCGGGATCCGGTTGGCCCCGTCGAGGAGCGAATATTCGGTATGGAGATGGAGATGGACGAACGAATCGGCGGACATAATCGGAGGGAACTAAAACGTCCGCTCCACGAGGAGCGGTTCGCCGGGTTTGAGCTGGCGCATCTGTGGAGTCAGATCGAGCCATGGCTGGAGCTGGCCGGCTTGGAATGTGCGGCTCATCACCACGTAGATCGATGTCTGGAGCGCGCCGATGCCGACCGCCTGCACATTATCCCATCTGTTTGTGTGCAACTCGTCGCTGACCTTCAATCGTTCCCCTTCCCAACTAAACAGACGCGTGAAAGTCAGCGGGGCCGGTTTCTTGCCGGTAATCAAAAGTTTCTGGAGCAGTTTGCGGATCAGATCGGGATGGAAACGCCCAACGGTGAACATCAAGGCCCGCAACACCACCAGATTGAAGGTGGTCATTCCCTTGGTCTTGGCCCAGCCAAGGTCGCCTCCGATCCGGATAGTGTCCGCCTCAAGATCCACTTCGTATTTGCCGACTAGGTGCGCCACCGCGTTGCGCGATTTACCGTCCATCACCAGCGCCGAAAAATGAGTATCTGACTGCACCAGCTTGTTGTTCACGAAAAACTTGAACACGCCCCCTTTGTTTAAGGCGAGATACAGCACCGATTGGCCCCGGCGCTCGATCAGGATCCCGGCGTTCTTGAAGTAACATCGGCCGGCCGGCCTTGGTGTCAGTGACGGACGCTCACTCACAGCGGCTTGATGGGCCAGCATGTAACTCCATGTGTGATGGCCGATGATATGATCATCGGCATAACATGAGCCCAATCCCGCAGCCAGTCCGGCAAGGAACCGATCATTGATTCCAAGCGCTTCCGGGCACCATTTCCCCGCGATCTCGAATCCATGCGGGAAGAAATTATAAGTGTTGCGGCTCGTATATTCGCCACCGAACGAGCCATCGGGATGGACAAACTCAACGGCAAACGCGATCGCTTTCTCGATCGCTTTTTTGAGGGGGGCCGAAGGGCAGAGATCGTAAACCTGCGCAAGGATCCCAATCGTCAGTGTGTGATAACCCGGATCGCATCCTTCGTATTCCTGAAACCAGCCTTCTTCATTTTGCCATTCCAACACACGTTCAAGGCGGCTGGCTTTTAACTGATCCCAATGTTGCGTGGCAAATAGACGGCCCGCCTTCTCAAGACAGAGAACAATCAGCGCCTGATGGTTTGTGAGCCGGCCACTTTCGTGATGATCGGCCAGCCAATCAGCGCGTTTCCGGAAAAACTTGCGCATCTCCGCGTTATCCAATCCGAGAAGCGCATAACTCTCCATGCATGCGAGAAGCGAGAATGCGGCGGCCCCGGCGGCTTTTTCAAACGGGAAATAATCGTCGCATGATCCGTCCGGGTGCGCACTGCGAGCTGCGAAGAGAATCCCTGCCTCGACCCATTGTTTGATGGCAGGCTGGTTGAAGTAAGGGTTGCCTTCCAGTTCCAACGTATAAGCCAGGGCAAGGGGCCAGGTAAATTCCGCGGCCATCCCGCTTGGGAAATCGATGATCTTGTAATGCCAATAATTGCGATCAAAACAGCCGTATGTCGGCGAATGGGCGTTGCGATCCTGGAGGGTTAATATCTTCGGGATCTGGGCAAGCGCCTCGCGGGCGAAGAGCTCCGTATTCATCGATACTCAATCCGCTTCACACGCAACTGGATGTCTTCAAGCAGCTTGCGGTTGACCGCGACGACATCCGCAACCACCCCGAAAATCCAGAGCTGGACTCCGATCAGGATCAGGGTGGCGGCAAGAATCAGGCTCGGGACACGGCCCCGGGTGGGATCACTCTGGAATAGGAGCAACCACCGAATCCCGAGAAGCATTCCCGCGGTGAATGGGAACGATCCGAGCACAGTGAAGAAGCGGAGTGGCCGATAAGTAATGAAGATCCGGACAATGGTAAGGATGGAGCGTTGGATGTAAGCGCGCATCGACTTCATCAAGCGGGAAGGCCGGAGATAGCCGTTGGTGCGGATCGGGACCGAGGTGATGGCCATCCCCTTCTGACCGGCCTGGATGATGGTCTCCAGGGTATAAGTGTATTGGGAGAACACGTTGAGCTGCATCGCCGCGTGCCGGCTGATCGCCCGGAAACCACTGGGCGCATCGGCCACCTCCGTCTGGCTCGCGAACCGGACCACCCAGCTCCCGGCGCGTTGCAGCAATTTCTTCAATGGAGAAAAATGCGCGATCTCACCAATGGGCCGTTCGCCGATAACGAT
>JAYUPM010000341.1:0-8951 GCA_043760145.1 Spartobacteria bacterium | reverse complement strand
GAGCGGGCCAGAGGGCGGCTGGGTTAGTCAGTGAGCTCGGCGTATTCGCCGTTGATGGCCTGCTGGACGATCGCGATGAGTTGCGGGGAAAGGTATGGCTTGGGAAGAAAGTTCATATTTTTATGAAGCTTCCCTTCGTTCTTTAGGAACTCGGAGCTGTATCCGCTGGAATAGACGACCTTGAGGTCTGGGCGCTCCGCCAGCAATAGATCCGCCAACTCGACCCCTTTGACCTCTCCCGGCATCACAAGGTCGGTGATCAGGAGTGTGATCGTGTCGCGATGCTGGGCCCAGACTGCCTGCGCGGCCTGGGCATCCGCAGCTTCAAGCACGTCGTATCCGAAGCTTGTGAGAATATCTTTGACCAGTTTGCGCACGGCCGCTTCATCTTCAACGATGAGTATGGTTTGTTTCATGGGGGATTGTTCGGGTCGGGTTGTTGTGATTGGAATCGGTGATTCTTGTTCGGTGACCGGCAGAAAGACGCGGAATGTGGAGCCGTTCCCCGGCGTCGTCTCGACCTCTATCCAGCCATCGTGTTGTTGCACGATCCCGTAAACGGTGGCCAGCCCCATCCCGGTGCCTTTATCGATATCTTTGGTTGTAAAAAATGGTTCAAAAATTCGCGAGGCGGTTTCCGGATCCATTCCGATGCCCGTGTCATGGACGCTGAGAGAGATAAAATCTCCGGGGCGGGAGGCAAGGCGTGAATGACATTCATCCTCGCTCAATGAAATGGCCTCGGTGCTAATTGTGATCACCCCGCCCCCCGGCATGGCGTCGCGGGCGTTGAGCGTAAGGTTCATGATGATCTGCTCGATATTGCTTCGATCGGCAAAAATCAACGGGAGCGGCTCTGCGAGATGGGAATGCAAGGAGATCTCCGAGGTTAACAGGCGGCGGAGCATGGTGCTCAGTTCACTGACCACAATGTTTAGGCGAAGCACCCGCGGCTGAATGACCTGGCGCTTGCTAAAAGTCAGCAACTGGCGGGTCAACGCCGCCGCTCGTTCAGCCGCTTGCTCAATCTGCTTGAAGGATTCCCTTAGATCAGGGCTGAGGCCCGGCAAGGCAAGCTGCAGGCTCGCATGGCACTCGATGATCGTAAGAAAATTGTTAAAATCGTGGGCAACTCCCGCTGCCAATTGCCCGACCGCCTCCATCTTCTGCGCCTGCCTCAATTGACAATTAATCCGCTCAATGTCCTGCGTCCGCGCATTGACCATCTGCTCAAGATTCTCAAGCTGGAGTTGCGCCGCCTGCGTCATTTCCCACTTCTTGGTCAACGCGTGCGCGAGTTGCAGCACCTCAATGTTATCGAATGGTTTCTTAAGCAGCACAAGGTTCTCGCTGATCCCAAGACGCTCCGTCATTTTTTCCCATGTGTAATCCGAATACGCGGTGCATAGGACGATCTGAAGGCTTGGGCAGATTTTCCAGAGCGCCTCGGCCGTTTCGATCCCATCCCAACCCGGCGGCATCCGCACATCGATAAAGGCCATCGCAAAGGATTCACCGCGAGCCATCGCCTCGGTGAGTTTCTCCAGCGCTTCCTTCCCTTGAAACGCCGACTCCGTCACGAAATTCACCTTCAACGACGGCTTGAGTGGGGTCCCGAAAAGGATCGACTCGGCTTCGTCAAGGTTCGGTTTGGCCCGGGTCCCATTGAGGATTTTTCGGAAATCGTCGTGGATGGCCGGATTATCATCCACCAGCAGGATTCGTTGTTTTTGGGATACTGTCATTTGGGCGCAATCAATGGGAGGCGGAGGGTAAAAGTTGCTCCGCGCAAATGGCCAGCGCTATATACGGTGAGCCGGCCGCCCATCTGCTGAGCAGCAATTGCGCCGCTGTGGAGACCAAATCCATGCCCGTCGGTCCGTGTCGTGAATCCATGCGAAAAAATCTTCGTCAAATTTTTGTCCCCGATCCCAATTCCATTATCGTCCACGGCAATTTCAACAAAGGGCTCGTTGGCCGGCTGCTGGATTCGAAGGGTCAGCCTCTTTTTCTGCGGGGCCGCGTCGTCGAGAGCGTAACGCGCGTTTCGGATTAGGTTGATCAGCACCTGAAGAACCTTGTGCTTGTCCACTTCCACCGGCGGCACCATCTGGAACTCCCGCACCACGATCACCTGATGGTGTTCAAACGCGCTCTGGTTCATCCGGAGGGCATCTTCGACCAGGTCCGCGATCGCAAATTTTTGGATGATCCCCGAGGAACGCGCATATCTTTGCTGCATCGCCACGATCTCTTTGATGTGGTCGATATTCTTGTGAAGGAGCGCGATTTCATCCAGGACCACGCTCCGCTCCGCCACGAGTTGCTCGCTCGCCTGCGCAAGGTATTCCGGCAATAACCGCCCCTTCGGGTCCCCACTCAAAAACGCCTCCAATGCGTGTTGATTGTCGCGCAAAAGTTCGCTGGCTTTGACCAGATTCTCGATCCGGGAAAGGTTCAATGATTCCGAGATCAGGGTGGCGGACACATTAACGCTATTTAAAACATTGCCAACGTTGTGCAACACGCAGGTCGCCACGTCCGCCATCCCTTCCTGCCGGGAATTGTCCATTAACGCCTGCTGCGCCCGCTGCAAATCCTGCTCCGCCCGGGCCCGTTCGGCGATCTCATATCTCAATGCCGAGTCGCGATTCTCGATTTTTGAGAGCATCTGGTTGAAGCAATCCGTGAATTCTCCGAGCTCATCTTCGGCGAATTTCACGGCGCGCAGTGAGTAATCATTGCGGGCGCCGATCCGGCGCGCCATTTCCGCCAGGTGGTAAATCGGCTCGGAGATGAACCGCTCAAGGCGCGACCCAGCCAGGACCGCCACCAGGGATGAAATCGCCAGCACCACGACCAGGATGCCGGCGCAGCGTTTCTGAAAGCGCAGTAATTCGGTCCGGTAATCGGAAATGAGATAGAGCGTTGCGAGCAGCATCCCGGCTGAACTCACGGGCTGGACATAGATTAATTCGCCTGCCCGGGTTTGGAATCCCTCTGTCATGGGAGCATTGAGGAACTCATCGTTGAAATGTCCAAATCGACTTGCGACACCGCCATCGGGCAATCGCACCAGGGCCCCGACAACGTGCGGTTTGGCATTGAGCGCGTGCAGGATTCGTTGTGTGCCCTGGGAACTATCCGCCATAAGGGTAACGGCTGCGGATTGGGCGGTGATCCCGGCGACCCCCTCCAAATCGGCCCGATAATCACTTTTAAAAAAGTGGAGCTGCAAGGCAAGGAAAGCGCCACTGGCCACACAAAGCGCAATCGTGCAGGTCGCGAGAATGATCAGGCGCAGTTTGCGCTGAACTGGGATCCTGGAGAATAGCCTCATGCAGGGGACAGATTGAATCTCATTTCTGAAATCTCAAATCTCAAATATCAAATATCATGGATACTTCGCACTTGAGCCTGCGCCCTGGTGGGGAGAGCATCTCGAAGTATGAAATCCTGGCGTCTTTGGGTATTCCTATTCCTGTTTACTGCTGTTCTCGCGGATGCCGCGGAACCCGGGGCTGTGTTTGTGGTGCCCCTTAAGAGTAATGTTTCCGAAGCGCAATTCTTTTTCCTGCGGCGGGCCCTCAAGAGTGCTGAGCGCGAAAAAGCCAGCGCAATTGTCATCGATATGGAAACCAACGGGGGCGAGATCGAGGCCGCCATCCAGAACATGGACGCGCTGCTCAAGACAGGGGTGCCGACCTTTACGTATGTGAATGGCAGGGCTCTTTCCGCCGGGGCGCTCATCGCCATGGCCACCCAGAAAATCTACATGTCCCCAACCGCCGTCATTGGCGCTGCCGCCCCCGTTTTGGCCGGAGGCCAGGAATTGCCCGACACAGTCGGCGACAAGATGGTTTCCGCCCTCTCCGCGATGGCCCGCGCTGCTGCCCAAAAAAACGGGCACAACCCGGACGTCGCCGACGCTTTTATTAGCAAAATCAAGGAGCTCAAAATGGGCGATGTTGTCCTCGATAAGAACGATTCCCTGCTTACCCTCAGTGCCCAGGAAGCAGTCCGGGTATTCGATGGGAAACCGCTCCTTGCAACGGCTATCGCAGGGTCCCTCGAGGAAATGCTTGCCAAGGCCGGCCTCAAGGGAACCGTCAAACGCATCGAACCTTCCGGCTTTGAACGCCTCGCCATCTGGATTACCGCGCTTTCGCCCTTTCTTCTGCTGGGCGGGATCCTCGGCGGATACATCGAATTTAAAATGCCGGGCTTCGGGATTCCCGGGATCATATCACTGATCTGTTTTGGTCTCTTTTTTACCGGCCATTACATCGCCGGGTTGACGGGCTGGGAAGTGATGGTCTTTTTTTCAATAGGGGTCCTCCTTGTCCTTGGGGAGTTGCTGGTTCATCCAGGAACCATTTTGCCGGGTTTGCTCGGCGCCATGTTGATTATCGGTTCGTTGATCTTCGCGATGGTCGATCGATGGCCCGGTCAATCGTGGTGGCCAAGTGAGGCCCTGCTCATGCGCCCACTCCTCAACCTCACTCTCGCCATGGTTATGGCGTTCATCGCGGTTTATCTCCTGGCCAAGTATCTCCCAAGGACCGCGCTCTACCAGTATCTCGTCCTTTCCGAATCGGTCCCGTCCGTCTTTGCCCCTCCCATGGGTGCCACTGGCGTCGCCCTTCAAATCGGCGCAACCGGAACCAGCCACACCCCGCTGCGCCCCAGCGGCAAAGCGCTTTTCGGCACTCAACTCGTCGATGTGGTTTCCCACGGCGATTTTATCCCCCCGGAAACCCCCGTCAAAATCACTCAACTCGAAGGTTCCCGCGTTGTGGTTGAACGCTCATCCAAATCGTAATCGTCCTCTTTTGTGGCACCGGCGTCCCGCCGCTTTTTCTTGCGCCCCAATCTCAAGGGATGAGACGCCTCTGCGACGACCTACAGATAGAACCGACGCGCGTTTCCCCCAAACAGCGCGTCCCGCGATTCGACCGGAAATTGGGCGCTGAAAGCCTCAACCAGCTCCACTGTCTGCTGATAACTCCCGGCTAAAAGACAGACCGGCCAATCGGACCCGAACATCAGACGGTTCACTCCAAAAGCCTCGAACACTGTTTCAAGATAAGGCGTGAAGTCAGCCGGTTTCCATCCTTGATGATCGGCCTCAGTTAACATCCCTGAAACTTTGCAATGCACATTGGGGGACGTGGCCAGTTCCCGGATATCCTCGCACCACGGTGACAAGCTCCCACTCCGGATCTCCGGCTTGGCCATGTGATCAAGCACAAACGATTGGTTTGGGAAACGACGGGTCAATTCAATGGCCGCAGGAAGTTGCCGCGCAAGAATCAGCAGGTCGAACTGCAACCCATACTTTGAGAGCTTGCTGATCCCCCGCAGAAATTCCTGGGTCAGCATGAATTCGTCCGGTTCATCCTGGAGGACATGACGCACCCCGACAAACTTGGGATGCGCGCAAAGTTCATCGAGTTGCTCCTCGACGAGGATATGACGCAGGTCAACCCAACCAACTACTCCATGGATGCGGGGAGAGCGATCCGCGAGTTCCAATAGCCAGCGCGATTCCTCCATGCTCTGCCGGGCCTGCACCGCGATCGATCCTTCAAACCCAAGCGGTTGTTGGATCGCCGCAAGGTCCGCTGGCAGCCAATCGCGCGCCAATTGGGATTTCCTGGGAATCCACGGATACTGGTCGCGATCGTAAGACCAGAAGTGCTGATGGGCATCGAGGCGCATGAGATTTTAGTCCAGGTCAACCATCGCCTTAATTACGCCGCTCTCCGGACGCAGCCAACCCGGAAAGGCCTCGATCATATCTTCAAACCGCGAGTGATGCGTTATCCATGGTTGCGTATTGATTCGGTCTGTCTCGATCAGGTCAATGATCCGGGCGAAGTCGCGGGAAAGCGCGTTGCGGCTGGCTAGCAACGTCATCTCGCGGCGGTGCATCAGTGGATGGGCGAAGCTCACTTCCTGCTGGGTGATCCCGACAAACACAAGGCGTCCGGCGAACCCGACGTAATTGAGCGCATTCGCCATCGATTTGTTACTTCCAGTCGCGTCAATCACGACATCAGCCAGTTGCCCGCCGGTGATTGATTCCAGCGCATTCAGCTCCGAGCCATTGGCTTCAATCACATGATCCACGCCCATCGTCGTCTTGCAGAATTCAAGGCGTTGCGGGTTGATATCCAATACAATGCTTTTGGCCCCGGATAGTTTGATAAACTCAATCGCCGAGAGCCCAATGGGACCCGCGCCTATTACCAATACATGTTCGCCCGGCTTGGGATTGCCTCGATCCACGGCATGACACCCAATGGCGAGTGTCTCCACCAGCGCAAGTTGATCGTATGTTAGTCCCTTGGAAATATGGAGCTTGCGCGCCTGGACCAAAAATTCAGGCCGCATCCCGCCATCGCAATGGACACCCAATGTCTGATGATTCTCGCAGCAATTGGTATGGCCACGGTGGCACGAGTAACAGTGCTGGCAATTAATATACGGCTCCACTGCACAGCGATCGCCCACCTTCACATTGCTGACTCCCGCTCCCACCGCCACCACTTCCACCCCCAGTTCATGCCCCGGTATCCGTGGATACGAATAGAACGGCATCTTCCCCAAAAAACCGCCGTAGTCTGTCCCGCAAATCCCAATCCGATGCACCTTCACAAGCGCTTCTCCAGGACCCGGCTTGTCCGGAAACGGAACCTCAATTTTGCGGAACGAATGCGGCTTTTCGAGTTGAATGGCTTTCATGACTAGTTGTTCTCCGAAAGCCCTTCGCGATGACCCAGGTTTTTTACAGGCGCAAATATCGCCTCCACCTCGGCCAGCAGTTCCAGGTCAATCGGTTCGGCCGCCCATTGCGCCCACTTCCGGATATTATCGGGATTGGCACTGCCTGCGATAGTCGTGGTGATATCGGGATTCGCAATTGAGAACTGCAACGCCACTTTCGCAATATCGATTCCTTTGCCCGCGCAATGCGCCGCTGCGCTCCGGGCCGCGGCCTTTACTTCCTCCGGTTCCTTTAACCAGGCGGGCAGGGGAGCATTGGTAAGCAGGCGGGCTGAGAACGGTCCCGCATTCATAACGCCCACGCCGCGTTCCTTGAGCATCGGCACAAGCTCCTGGGCGTATCGCGTGTTCTGGAGCGTGTATTGGTTGTAACTAAGCACGCAATCGAGGTCGGTCTGATCCAGCACAAAACGGAATGCCTTCATCGGATAACCCGAAATCCCAATGTGCTTTACTTTCCCCGCCTGCTGGGCTTTGCGCAGCGCCGGTATCGTTTCATCCACGATCTGTTGCATCGGCACAAACTCGATGTCGTGACAGAGCACAATATCCAGGTGATCCGTCCCCAGTCGGTGCAGGCTTACATCCACGCTTTCCGCCACGCGCCGGGCCGAAAAATCGAAATGCGCAAGGTCATACCGGCCCACTTTCGAGCAGAGAGTATAGCTCTCGCGAGGCACATCCCGCAGCGCAAGGCCGAGCATCACCTCACTCATCCCGCGCCCGTAAAAAGGCGATGTATCTATAAAATTCAACCCATTCTCCAGCGCCACACGCACACTGCCCAGCACATCCTCAAGGTTCACCCGGCGAAATTCCTGTCCCAGCGAACTTGCGCCAAAACTCAGGATTGGGAGATGGAGGCCAGTGCGGCCAAGCGGTCGGGTCTGCATGAGGGAAAGGATGAAGGAGGAAGGATCAATTATGAAAGGGAAAAGTCAGGCGGCGACCTATATGCTTTCCGCCACGCCAAAGCCTCACTTTTTTCATCCTTCATAATTCATCCTTTCCCCTCACGGCCTGTAAACCCGGACGGTGCCGCTCATGCAATCGATCTGGATCGCGCTATGGAGCCCGATATTGGCATCGCTCGGCAACGACGGAATCCGGGTCCCGTCGATTGCCTGAATTCCCAACTCCATGAACTGCTTCAACTCATCTCCGTTGCTCTCGTATTGGATCCGAGCCACCCCTTGCGGATCAAAGTGGATCACCTTCTCGAACCGGTTCCGGCCCAGGTGCCCGGGATCCTCCAGCGGCGTTACTGAGCGGCACGCGGGATGCCCAAGCCGATAGTATTGCCCCACATCTTCGCGCCCGCTCACCTTTCCCATCGGCCCATTCTCCGGTGGCGGCCCGAGTGAAGCAGCAAGGTGGACACCGTCAAAGCGCCGCAGTTTGCTGATCGCAAAGAGATGCCCCTCGTTGGAATTGCGCCAGCTTGCGGCGGGGCGATTGAAATCGTAACCACGTGTCCCATCGCGGGACGCCATGATCGCAATCACGATCCGCCCCACCCCTTGCTTTTGAGGGGCCACCTCCGGATCTTGATTCATATCGACCTCCTGCAATCCAAAAAAGACATGGGTGTTATTGGCGATCGCATAAGTCCGGGCCCCTTCGAGCAGTCCCGCAATTTCACCGGTGGCCTGAGTCAGCCTGCTGGTCCTCGTGATCGATAGAAACGCCGGCACCGTTAGCCCCATCAGGACAAGGATGATCGCCATTACCACAACAAGTTCCACCAGGCTAAACCCGTCATCTTTACGCCCACGTTCTCCCGTTCCCATATAGATCGAATCCTCCCGAAATCGGGAGGCCATCGCAATCAGGCGATGCCCTTGCCGGAGGGGACGTCACGAATCCCCTCCGACCTCCGTCATTCAAGCAACCGTCTCGCGATCCACCAACCGGCGTAAACTCCAATGATGCTTCCGATCCCACCGGTGATGAATGCAGTCATAATCCCGAACTGTTCTCCCGCATACCACCCAAGGGCGCCAAAAACATTCATGCCGACAAAGATGAGAAGTTTCACTTGGAACCCGAGCAGAGCAAAGCGCGCACCAAGGAGGGGCGGCATCCTGCCGCCCAGCGAAGTTTGGGCGGCATCCTGCGGCACTTGTGGATTATCATTCGAGAGAAGTGCAATCCTCCAGACT
>JAYUPM010000340.1:0-3445 GCA_043760145.1 Spartobacteria bacterium | reverse complement strand
GGACGCATGCGACGAATGTGGTTGCAGGACGCCATACGTCCTATTCGTCCTATACGTCCCATTTTTGCTCCCCTAACCTCGATCACCTATGGCTGGCCTCGTTATTAAACCCCGTTCACGCATTTATCATGGTCACGACTGGGTTTATTTCAGCGAAGTCCTCAAGCCATTCGGGAATCCGGTCGATGGAGACGTGGTTTCCCTCAAGGACGGAGCCGATCGGACCCTGGGAAGCGCCATTTACAATTCCAAGTCGCAGATCGTTGCCCGGCGCATATCCCGCCAGAAACAGGAGCTCGACCTCGATTTTTTCCAGCGCCGGATCCAGCAGGCGCTCGATTACCGGAAATTGCGAGGAATCGATCCGCGTCTTTGCCGGGTGGTTTGGAGCGAAAGCGACGGGCTGCCCGGGGTCATCATCGACCGTTATGGGGATCATCTGGTGCTCCAAACCCTCACCCTCGCAATGGACCTGCGCAAATCCCTCATCGTCGAGGCGCTCCGCTCCATCCTCTCTCCTGTTTCCATCGTGGAACGCAATGATTCGCCAATCCGCAAAGCCGAGGGGATGGAGTTGGTCAGCGGGATGCTTCTTGGCGAACCGCCTCCCCCTTTCCCCATCTCCATTGCAGGCATCGAGTTTGAGATCGATTTGGTTCGCGGCCAGAAGACCGGGTTTTACCTCGACCAAGCGGACACATACGCCGGAGTCGCCCAATATGCAAAGGGCCGAAAAGTGCTCGATTGTTTTGCCAATCAAGGTGCGTTTGCGCTGGCCTGCGCCAGGGCGGGGGCGGCCGAAGTAACAGCAATCGAGATCAGCGCCGAATGCGCCGAATTGATCAAAGCCAATGCCGCCCGCAACCGACTCACGGTGCAGGTCCATGCCGCCAATGTCTTTGACACCTTAAAAGAAATGGAGCGAAAAGAAGCCCGGTTCGACCTGATCATCCTCGATCCGCCATCGTTTACGAAATCCAAGGGGAAACTCCACGACGCGTTGCGCGGCTACAAAGAGATCCATCTTCGTGCCCTCAAGTTACTCTCGCCCGGCGGCTTGCTCGCGACCTTCTGTTGCTCCCACCACGTCAGCGCCGAGATATTCAAGGAAGTAATCAATGAAGCTACTGTGGACGCGAAGAAGACCCTGCGCCAACTCGCCATTTACTCACAGCGCGCCGATCATCCAATCATTCCGACCTTGCCGGAAACAGAGTATCTCAAGGGATACCTTTTCGAACTTACCCCGGCACGGTAGGCTTCACCGAATCCCCTTCTCTTCCTACCTATGCTCCGCGTTAAAGCTTTTCAAGGATTGCGTCCCGCCCCCGGCCTGGTTTCTGAGGTCGCCTGTGTTCCTTATGATGTCGTCAACCGTGAGGAAGCGGCCGCGCTCGCGCAAGGCCATCCCAACACACTGATGCGGGTGGACCGGGCCGAGATAGATCTGCCGCCGGAGACTGATCCTTACTCGCCTGCCGTTTACGAGAAGGCCCTCAATAATTTCCTTTGCCTGCAGGATGAGGAGGCGCTGATCAGGGAAAATGAACCGTGTCTTTTTCTGTATCAGCAACAGATGGGAGCCCATGTGCAAACCGGCTTGGCCGCAGTCTGTCACATCGACGATTACGAGAACGACGTTATCAAGAAGCATGAAAAGACCCGGCCCGACAAGGAAGACGACCGGACCCGGCTCATCGATAAGTTGAGCGCTGATACCGGCCCGGTCTTTCTTACTTACCGCGATCGTGAGTCCATCAATCAGCTCGTAACTAAACTGACCAACACCCCGCCGCTTTACGATTTCACAGCGCCCGACGGCATCCGGCACACAGTCTGGCGGATCGCAGGCAGTGAAGCGTTGATCACTGAGTTCGCAAAGGTTCCCGTCGCGTATGTTGCTGATGGGCATCATCGGACTGCGAGTGCCGCCAGGGTCGGACGGGAACGACGGGCGGCCAATCCCAATCACACCGGGCGCGAAGAATACAATTGGTTTTTGGCGGTCCTATTCCCGGCCAGCCAGCTCCAGATTCTGCCTTACAACCGCGCAGTCAAAGATCTCAACGGTCGCAGCAAGGATGAGTTTCTAAGAGAAATCGAGAATACATTTTCCGTGTGTCCCGATGGAAGCGACACACCAACCGAGCCCGGTGAAATGCGGATGTATTTGGCAGGTCGCTGGTATGATCTCCTATGGAATCCAGCCGGAGAAACCGATCCCATTGCGCAGCTCGATGTCAGCGCGCTCCAGGACAAAGTGCTCGCCCCCATCCTTGGCATTGACGATCCGCGCACAAGCAAACGGATTGATTTCATCGGGGGGATCCGCGGCCCGGAGGAACTTGTGCGCCTTGTCGATTCAGGAAAAGCGGCTGTTGCCTTCTCGATGTATCCGACCACGGTGGAACAGTTAATGGCGATTGCTGATGCGAGCCAGATCATGCCACCCAAGAGCACATGGTTTGAACCGAAGCTGCGGTCCGGTCTTTTTATCCACACATTCGAGCCATCTTCATCGTAATCGTCCATCGTCCTCGTCCTTCAAATCGCTGACTTCGGCTTGTGACTGCCTGGCCTCCCCTTAATCCCTTCCCAAAGCGGCAGAGGACTGCCGCACTACAAAACGCTCTCGCGGGAAATGGCGCGCCCCATACTCCGCTAGGTTTTGTAGCGCGGCTGTCCTCTGCCGCTTTCAAATCCCCAATCGGCACGCTTGGATCGTGTTGGCCATCAACATCGCGATGGTCATCGGACCCACTCCACCGGGGACCGGAGTGATGGCCCGGCATTTCGGCGACACTTCGGCGAAAGCCACGTCGCCAACCAGTCGCGAACCTTTCGGCGCCGCCGGGTCGTTGATGCGATTGATCCCGACATCAATCACCACCGCGCCATCGCGGACAAAATTGGCTTTCACAAACTCCGGCTGCCCGATCGCGGCAATCAAAATATCCGCGCTGGCGCAGACCTTCGCCAAATCCCGGGTCCGTGAATGGGCCACGGTCACTGTCGCGTCGCCACCGCGCCCTTTTTGCATGAGGAGCAGGGCCAGCGGTTTGCCGACGATCATGCTCCGGCCGAGGATCACGACGTGGGCGCCGGAGGTTTCGATCCCGCTTTCGATGAGGAGCCGCTGACAACCCAGCGGGGTGCATGGGACAAAGGCATCGGGATCACCAAGGACAAGCTTCGCCACATTAACCGGATGAAACCCGTCCACGTCCTTGCGGGGATCGATGGTATCAATGACTTCCCGCTCGTTGATGTGCGCCGGAGGCGGGGACTGGACGAGAATCCCATGGATGGCGGGATCCGCATTGAGGGTTTCCACAATGGCGATGAGTTCAGCCTGGCTCACATCTGCGCCCAGCTCGTGCTTGATCGAATGCATCCCGAGTTCCTGGCACATCTTATCCTTGGAACGCACATAAGCCCGGGACGC
>JAYUPM010000339.1:0-3447 GCA_043760145.1 Spartobacteria bacterium | reverse complement strand
GGTTTTGAGGACCTGCCCGAGATGGAAATCGCCGTGGATCCGGATTTTGGTGGCGCGGATCTCATGATCGAGCAAGCCAGAGAAGGCGGCGATGATTTCCTCCTTTCGGGCAAGCAAGGCTGCGCCCCGGCGCCGATGCTCGCTCGGGAGTTGATGGAGCTGCGGCAAGACCAACCCGGCGGCGGTTCGCATTGTCTCACAGAGCGAGTGTTGATAATCCGCAGTGAACGGTTCGGGGGAAAACCCGCCATCAATGGAAGCCAAAAGCAAGTGCATCTCCGCGGTTCTTCTCCCAAGCTGACGAGCTATGAAGGAGTCTGGGACAGCGCTTTTGTTTGCCAGCACCCGGTCAAAGAAATCAGAGAGGGCATTGAGTGAGTAAGTCCAGCCATCGCCTTGGTAAGGGATAAGCGCGGTCAACATTCCAACGGCTCCTTTGCCGATCTCATCGACTAACTCCAGGGCCCCGCAATAGGCGGGAACTGGGCAGGCCTTCGCCTCCTTGGTGAGCAAACGGGTTAACTCGAGATCCGGATTGGGCCCATGCTCGAAGCGGCGGTAGAGTTTCAAGAACCATGAATCGCCAAAAGCAATGGAGCTGTTGGAGTGGTCGCTCGATAAAATCCGGGAACCTGCGAGAGCGCCTTCTATCTCTGCGGGCTCTGGAGTCAGGTCGCTGGAACCGGCCAATCCAGGAATCGCAGAAACCGGTGTGGGTTGAAGGATGAACCGCAAAAGTTCGGCGCGTATTTCGGGTATAAAGAGCGCGTCACAGATCCCGGGGGCCACGAACCCAGCGGGTTCGGGGCATTGCGCAAGAGCGAGCGGCACGAGATAGGATTCTGGAACGCCGTCAGCGTAAACCACTTCGACCACGAGGAACCGGGCGGCCGACTGGGCGCCGATTGGCAGGCAATGGACCACTCGCGTCTCTTGGATTGCCCGGCCTTTGCCGCCAAACCAGCGGCAGCGCGGCAGATACTGAGGCAGGACCTCGTGCTCCAGATGCCGCAGGAATGCGGGGCTCCAGGTTGGTTCGGTTGGATGTTGGGTATTCACAATAAAGCGACGGGACGGCGGGACGTCGCTGCCACGGTGCTGCCTCGATAAAACTTGTTTCCGCGCTCCGCGAGGCTTGTGCGGAGGCATTTCCCGCCCTGAAGAAGTGACGAATCTGTTGGGCGCTCAATCCAGCCTCATAGGAGTAGCCATTCAGCTCCCTTTCAGGTCCGCAGTTTTCCCCGCAAGGAACGGGGTCCATACCCTCCTGCGGAATCGCTCCGCATTTCCTACCATGGGTTCCATGAAAACCCGAGACTGCAGTCCTTTGTCCTCTGAAACCGTCTGGCCTCGGGTTCTTTTGCTCGATGAAGACACCAACTTTTGCCACGTCCTGCGTTCATGGCTGGCGAGGCACCGTTATGCCGTCACAATTGTCCATCGCGGTGCCGATGGACTCCGGGAACTTCTCAATCGCGATTTCGACGCCATCGTCTGCGACACTCGCATGAAAGGGATGTCTGCAAGTCTATTTCACCTCGCCGTCTCCCGGATCAAACACCAGCTCTCCCAGCGCTTTGTTTTCATAGGGCTTCCAAACGAAAATCCTGAGCTTGAGGATTTCGGGGCTAAAAAAGGATTCCCGGTCAGCTACAAACCGTTGGCCACCGATGACCTTCTGGAGAAGATTCTCCTCGCCACCACGCAGCCCCATGTTGACGAGGACTCCAAGGGTTCAACTGTCGCGCATTAATTGCCCCGGGAGGATCAGACGCAGATATCGCCAGCAGCTTTCCGCCAAATTCTCTGTATTGAGGAGTAATTCCGTGGCGAATCTGAGGAAAGTCACCTCGGGCGTCGCCAGGACCAGCAGGCCGACCAGAAGGACAAGATTGAGGATGTAGATGATTGCCAGAGAGTAGAAGGTCCCAAAATGGGTCAAATCACTCTGCCCCTTGGGGATCATCCAAATCGTGAAAGTCATGTGGAATGCCCAGGTCACGCCGAGCAGCCCAAACATCACAGGGATATAAAGGGAGATATCGTAAAAAATACTCACCACCCCAAACACCGTCACCACCACAATGCTGTAGATCGGGTAGAAATAAGGGGCCAGCGCGATCCAGACATTATGCGTATCGGTAAGGATATACCCTCCCTCGCGAGTCACTTTAAAAGCACTCACCTTTCCATTCATCATCCAGACCCAGATCGCGTGCGTCAGCTCATGCCCAAATACGTAAACCCTCAATAACCGCGGTCTGCCAAATACCCAGATCGATCCCGAAAATGCCAGGGTCCACAATATCGTCCCCAGTGAAAAAAACCAAAACTCCGGGGTCGCCCAGAATTGATGCTGCACCGTGATCCGGGAAAAACTGGTAAAGAGGGTCTGCGTCAGCAACCCGGCCGGGACGAGAAGGAAGAGGCCGATAACCGAATTGAGCCACCAGGTCGGGATCGCAAAGTGAGCGGGGGCATGGGCGACCTGATCATAATTCAGCTTGCGAAGCGGCTTGCTGCGCCTGGGGGTTGGCTTGCGCCTTGGCTTTGGTTTAGCACTCACTCTTCCTCACACTCTCACTCTCACTCGTCCTTGAGCTCAACTCGAAAAGTTAAACTAACTTCTCGTCCTCGTCCGGAGTGAGAGCGGACCATGCACCTAGGCGCGGCCCATGTATGTGCCGGTTCGGGTGTCAATCTTCACCGATTCCCCTTCCTTGATGAACAGCGGGACATTGATGATCTTCCCTGTCTCCAGCGTGGCTGTCTTCATCACATTGTTTGCGCTATCCCCGCGAACCCCTTCCGCTGATTCCGTGACCTTGAGAATGACCGATGCCGGCACCTCCACCTGCGCCGCTTTGCCTTCCACGTAAAGAACCTCCACCTTGATATTCTCCACGAGATAATCCTTAGCATCGGCAAGGAGTTTTTCATCGAGGGAGACCGTGTCGTAAGTCTCCGGGTCCATGAAATGATAGCCCTGATGATCCTTGTAACTGAACTCCACGGCAGTCCGCTGGATTTCCACCGTCTCCACTTTATCCGTCGAGCCAAAACGGACATCGGCCGATTTGCCTGTCCCTATGTAACGAATGATCGCCTGGACAAATGCGCGCAGGTTGCCAGGGGTGCGATGCATGACTTCGGCAACAATGGCCACGTTGCCATTATATCGAATGCACATGCCTTTTCGGAGATCGTTTGCGGCTGCCATAATTAGGAAAATTTCAGGAGAAGGTTGCTGCGGAAATGAAAGGGCCGGGACTATTGACCAACCTCGCCGCCGTGGCAATCCCGCAGTTCGGAGGTCGGAGGTCGGAGGTCGGAGGTCGGAGGTCGGAGGTCGGAGGTCGGAGGTCGGAGGTCGGGGTCGTGCTCTTGCTCGTGATCGATTGCAGAAGCCTGTTCGGAGATCGTGAGGAGCGAGGAGCGGGTAGTGAG
>JAYUPM010000338.1:0-3455 GCA_043760145.1 Spartobacteria bacterium | reverse complement strand
GAATGGCGCGAACTTAAGCGGGTTTATCGTCCTCGTCCTCGTCCCTCGTCCTCGTCCTCGAAAACGACAATGGACGGGGAATCGAGGACGAGGGACGATATTTCCTTAACTTCGCGCCATTCGGCTCAGGCCACGATCCCTTTTATCACGTTGCCGAACACATCGGTAAGCCGGTAATCGCGGCCCTGGAATCGGGTGGTCAGTTGGGTGTGATCGACTCCCAACAGATGCAGCATCGTGGCGTGCAGATCATGCACACTAACAACATCTTTTACTGCGCGGTATCCGAGTTCATCTGTCTCGCCCCATTGCACGCCGCCTTTGATTCCGCCGCCTGCCATCCAGACCGAGAACGCCAGCATATGATGGTCGCGACCGTTACCTCCCTGGCTCATCGGGGTCCGCCCAAATTCACCAGCCCACACAATGAGCGTCTCCTCAAAAAGGCCGCGCTGCTTCAAGTCTGTGATCAGCGCCATGCATGCCCGGTCAATCTCCTCAGCTTTGAGTTTGATCCCGTCCTTGACTCCGCTGTGATGATCCCAGTCCTTGTGATAGAGCTGGATAAAACGGACTCCGCGTTCAGCGAGACGCCGCGCCAACAGACAGTTCGAAGCGAATGATCCGTCGCCGGGTTTGCACCCATATAGATCGAGAATGTCTGCCGGCTCTTTTGATGCGTCGGTAAGTTCAGGAACACTCAGCTGCATTTTGAAAGCCATCTCGTATTGCGCGATCCGCGTCGTGATCTCCGGGTCTTCAGCCGTGGCGTCGAACTTGGCATTGAGCATGTTAACAGAGCTAACCACATCGCCCTGCATCTCGCGCGTGTAACCCGATGGATTGCCAAGATACAGAACCGGATCGCCTTTGCCGCGAAGATGCACGCCCTGGAAGCGGGTGGGCAGGAAACCGCTCGACCATTGGCGCAATGAGATCGGCTGGTTCTGTCCGCCTTTGCCAAGGGACGTCAGCACAACAAATCCCGGGAGTTCGTCGGCCTGGCTTCCCAAACCGTATGTCAGCCATGAGCCCATGCTCGGACGCCCCGGCACGCTTGATCCCGTGTTGATAAAGCAATGCGCGGGATCGTGATTGATCGCCTCTGTCTGCATCGAGCGGATGATGCATATGTCATCCGCCACGCTTCCGATCTGAGGAAAGAGATCGCAGATCTCCGCGCCGCATTGGCCGAACCGCTTGAAGTCCCACTGCGGTCCATAACAGTTAAGTTTGGCGCGGTCGCCCTGGAGCTGGGCAAGCTGCTGGCCCTTGGTAAAACTCTCCGGCATCGCCTTCTCGTGAAGCTCACGAAGCTTCGGCTTGTAATCGAATGTCTCAAGGTGCGATGGACCGCCAGCCATTGTAAGCCAGATCACCCGCTTTGCCTTGGGCGCAGTATGCAGCTTGGTGATTACGCCGGGCCACTTATCGCTGCCTGCGGCTTGGAGCAGACCTGGATTGAGTAGGTTGGCAAGGGCAAGGCCACCGATACCTTGGGCGGTTCGGCCAACAAACGCGCGCCGGGAAAGTTGTTCGGGGTTCATCTCGATTAATTACGGGTTAGGGTTTCGTGCAGGTTAAGTATCGCGCGGGCCACTGAAGTATACGCGGCAATCTCATGCACCGGCACATTCGTGGGCGGAGGCGAGTAACCGGTCTTGAGGAGTGCCTCCACTTCGGGTTTCCCGGTCTTGAATGCCTCAAGGTGTTTGTCCAGGAGCGCTGTGAGCACCGCGAGTTCATCCGGCTTCGGCGCCCGCTGGGTGGCAACTTCCCATGCCCAAGTCAGACGCGTTTGCGGTGTGTCTCCCCCTTCCGCCAAAATCCGCGCGGCAAATGCGCGTGCCGCTTCCACATAAGTCGGGTCATTAAGAAGCACCAATGCCTGTTGCGGGATATTCGAGAGGATCCGTTCCGCCGTGCAATCCTCGCGGCTCGGCGCATCGAGCGCGAGCATCGCCGGATGCGGGTAACTGCGCTGCCACCATGTGTAAAGGCCACGCCGCCATTGGTTGGCGTCCTTGTCATTGATCCATTCGCGTGGCGGAAAATTCAGGTTCTCCCAATAACCGGCGGGCTGATAAGGGCTCACACTTGGGCCACCCAGTTTATGGACGAGGAGCCCGGAGAGACTCAGCGCATTGTCGCGAAGAGACTCCGCATCCAAACGCCAGCGGGAACCGCGAGTAAGTTCACGATTTAATGGATCCGCTTGCGCAAGCTCATTGGTCGCTATCGAGCTCTGCCGGTAAACGCCGCTGGTGACCATCAACCGGACCATATGTTTCACGTCCCACCCGCTTTCCATAAATTCGCAGGCCAGCCAATCGAGCAATGCCTGATGCACCGGCAGCTCGCTTTGGGTCCCCATATCTTCGAGAGTCTTGGAGAGGCCTGTCCCGTAAAATTGTTTCCAGAGCCGGTTTACAAAGACACGGGCTGTCAGCGGGTTTTCGCGCGAGACAAGCCATTGCCCAAGATCCAGCCGGCTAAGGCGGCGCCCCTGATCTTTGCTGTTGAGCTTTGCATTGAGAAATCCTGGCACCGCCGGCTCCATGATCTCCCCCGTCTCATTCATCCAATCGCCCCGGGCAAGGACTCGCACGGTCCGGAACTGGTTCTTCGCCATCGTGCTCTCGGTGCCCATGGTCTTTGGGAAGGATTCGTGAAGCGCTTTTCGATCGGCTTCGGTTTTATCCAACGTCTTGCGCACCTCGGCCAGCAACGGGTGAATCTCCTGGAAGTAATTATCCAATGTCTTGTTCTGTTCGCCATTGCGCTTGGCTTTCTCAACCTGGATCGCTGCCACCACCGGCTTCGGCAAATCCTTCGGATCCGCCTTGATTTTCTCCGCGAGATCCCCCTCCCAGATCGGACGCTCCGCCTCGGTCGCCTTTAAGCGGACGTTAAGATTCTCGCGGTGCTTTGCTATCGAATCATCAAGGCCCTTGAGCTTTTCCAACTCCGTATCCCCAGCCACAAGCGTGATCGGGCCCCCTGCGCCCAGGGTCGGCTCGTTGATGTCGGCAAAAAATGCACCCATCGCGTAAAAGTCGCGCGTCGTGATCGGATCAAACTTATGATCGTGGCATTCGGCGCACATGATGGTTTGCGCCAGCCAAACGGTGCCGACCGCCTTGGCGCGATCCGTCACGGCCTTGGCCTCATATTGCTTGGGCTGCGCGCCTACTTCCTCCGTCTTCATGTTGAGCCGGTTGAATGTGGAGGCGACCCGGGTTTGCAGCGTGGCGTTGGGAACCAGGTCGCCTGCAAGTTGCTCAACCGTGAACTGATCAAAGCGCTGGTTTTTATTAAATGCCTGAATCACCCAATCCCGGTAAGGCCAGACGTTCTGCGGGTTGTCGGAATGATAACCGATCGTGTCGGCGAATCGGACGAGGTCGAGCCACCAGACCGCCATCCGTTCCCCGTAATGCTCAGAGCCGAGTGCC
>JAYUPM010000337.1:0-3460 GCA_043760145.1 Spartobacteria bacterium | reverse complement strand
TCTGCCCGGCTTTTTTACGGCCGAACTTTTTGGCCTCGGCCGCAATCTCCTTATTTAACTGGCTCACCAGATCGGTCCCGAGCGCCCGCACTTCCGGGAGCGAATACGGCAAACCAGTGCGTTCCCGGGTGAGGAACTCGAACCCCTCGCGACCCACGGCAAAGCCATGAGCAGGGCCGGGCTCTTTGTTCTCGGCGGCGGCGGCGTATTTTGCGAATGCAGATATGGCGTCGGTGATCCGCTGTTTGGTGCGGGTCGGGTTTTTGGAAAGCGGGGCGAGTTGGAGCCCGAGATCGTTGAGAAAATCGGCCACATGATCGCAACTCTTGCGGGCCAATTGAGTCCAGAGCGGGATCGGATGCCGGAGACACGATGCGCCCTCTGCGAGAAACTGGGGGATTCGGGCGAGGCGGCTTTCGAGGGCAGGGGCGATTTTTGGGAGGTGATCGGAATGGCGAAGGAGCAGGTGGAAAAGGGAATTGATGGCGACATCGCAATGGATTTGCGGGTTGATGCGCCAACTTTGGCGGGCCTCGACGAAATAGTGCTCCGTGCGGAGCAAGGCCAGGAACCCGCGGCGATCGATCCATGAGTCGCCCCTGAACGCCGAATCAGGGAGGGCTTCGACTTCCGCAAGGGTCGCCCCCAGGAGTCGGCCATAGGTCTGCCATGTGCACGCCTCGTTGTTCCCGAGATCACCATCGAACTGATGAAGCCCAACTTCGCTGGCTTCCTGCGGGAAGAGCTGCCAGCGCGCATCCAGGAATGTGCGGGCGATCGCCCCGAAGCGCCTGGCCTCGACGGTGTGTGGCATGGGCGTCCCGTCGTTTTTTTGCTGTATCCCCGGAAAGCGACGGGACGTCGCTGTCACGATGGGATTAGTCTCGGGATTGCTCATGGTTCGGGCGTGGAGATCGCAAGGTTCATCTCGCGGGCCAGTTCGCGGATCTCTTTCACATCGGATAACTCGATCGGCATTTCACCGCGCTTTGTGATGATCTTTTGGATCGCTTCAAGGTTCCGGGTGATCGTCCCAATGACTGCGGTCTGCTTGAGGTGCGGGTTGAGAGTTGAGACCCGGTCCCGGAAGTAATCGAGGAGCTCGGGCTGGACCAGGGTGCGGGCGCGAGCCGGGGCATAATTTTGAGTCACGACAGTCGCGGTAATTTCCAAGCCGCGCAGCCAGCCCCCCAAGCTCACTAGATGCGCGAGTTCCTCATCCTTGAGCGCCATCATTCCGGCTTCGACTTCGCCCTGGGCCTTGGTGAGTTCCTTTTTGGCGTCGTCCCAGCGCTCGCGCACGACGAATTCCAGGAGTCCTTTGCTGTGTTTGGTGACGTGTTCCCCGACGCCCAATCCCCTGGCGAGTTTCAATAAATGCCGACTCACCGATTCGATCCGCGACTGTTTGCGGGCAGTGACAGCAAGGAAACCGTCGGCGATCACCTGGCCGGCGTTCAAGGCGATGCGGGGCCGATCCTGGGGAATCGTGTCGGGAAGATTCCTCCAAACTTTATCGAAGGGAATTGGTTGGAGCGCAGCGAGCTCATCGAAGAGCAATCCAATGGATGGGGCGGTGAACTGGTTAATCCCGAGCTCCTCCCGGATGTGATCGAGGTCGGGATTATTAGGGGGGATATTTTTTTGGCCGAGAGCTGGGCAAATCAGAACGAAACTCAGGAAAGCGAAGAGGAGTTTGCGCAAGGCAATAAACATGAAATGGATGTTGAGTGAAAAAGTTCGGGCCAATGAAGGGCAAAATTTTTGCCAATTCTCCCAGAGGCCTTTCCTTATTTTCGCCCTGTGTATCCGGGAGATTTACCGCTTGACCCTCAATTGCCAAGCGCCATTATCCCGCGCTTGGTTGGCCGAAACCGGCAAAAATTACGATGCAAGGAAGCTTAGGCAACACAATTTGGACATTCTGCTACTTCGTGGTCCTGTTTGGACTTTCGCTTTACGGACTGCATCGTTACGTCATTGTTTATCTTTACCTAAAAAATCGGCGAAACATCCCAAAGCCGATGGCGACCTTCGCCAAGCTGCCCCCGGTGACGGTGCAATTGCCAATTTACAACGAATTATACGTCGTTGAACGGCTTCTTAATTCGGTGGCCGCGTTGCAATATCCGCGGGAATTGCTGCAAGTCCAGGTGCTCGATGATTCCACCGACGAGACGACTGAAATCGCGGCGAAAAGGGTGGCGGAACTGCGGGCGGAGGGTCTCGATATTGAGCTGATACATCGGACGGATCGGACCGGGTTCAAGGCAGGGGCGCTCGAAAACGGGCTCAAGAGTTGCAAAGGGGAGTTCATCCTTATCCTGGATGCCGATTTTGTTCCGACCCCGGAAATGGTGGAGAAAACGATCCATTACTTTACGGATCCGGGGGTGGGGATGATCCAGACTCGATGGGGGCATTTGAACCGGACATACTCGCTCTTGACCCGTGTCCAGGCGATGTTCCTGGACGGGCATTTGCTTCTCGAACAGACGGCCCGGAGCCGCAGTGGGCGGTTTTTCAATTTCAACGGGACCGCAGGATTATGGAGGCGCTCGTGTATTGAGGATGCCGGTGGCTGGCAGCACGACACGTTGACCGAGGACCTCGACTTGAGTTATCGGGCGCAGTTGAAGGGGTGGAAGTTTGTATTCATGGCGGACCTTGTGACTCCCGCGGAGCTTCCGGTGGATATGAATGGGTTCAAATCCCAGCAGCATCGTTGGACAAAGGGTTCGATCCAGACATGCATCAAGCTGCTGCCTTCGGTCTGGAGAGCGGACCTGCCATTACTGATCAAGTTGGAGGCGACCGCGCATCTGACCTCCAATTACGCATACCTGCTCCTGTTTTTCCTTTGCATCCTTCTACATCCTTCGGCCGGGGGCGGGACCCACAGTTTGTGGCGAACGATCCTGGTTGATATCCCGATCTTCATTTCGGCCTCATTGCCGGCTGCGGTGTTCTATATCTGCACCCAGCGCGAGCTCCATCCCAAGACATGGATCCGTGATCTGGTTTTCCTTCCGGCGCTGATTGCGCTTGGAATCGGATTGGCGGTCAATAACGCCCGGGCGGTGGTCGAGGCGATGTTGGGCCATCAATCCGAATTCACCCGGACCCCGAAGTATGGGATTGAGCGCAAAGCCCAGTCGTGGAAACGGCCGCGTTACTCGCCCCTCAAGAGTTTGCTGCCATTCGTGGAACTCGGGTTTGCCAGTTACTTCACCTATTTTTTAGGGCTTTCGATTATGCGCAGCCAATGGTTCTCGGTCCCATTCCTGATGTTGTTTGCGGCTGGATTCGGCTATGTGGCGCTTTGCTCGATTGCCCAATGGTTTCCTCAACTGCGGACCCCGTGGCGTGATAACGATGTGGTGCCCGTGTAAGGAAACGCATGGATTGGCAAGTGCTCTGCTTTACCTATGAAGAAGAATACTTGCCGAGCGGTTTTCTC
>JAYUPM010000336.1:0-8993 GCA_043760145.1 Spartobacteria bacterium | reverse complement strand
TAGCTTCCAATACAGCAGCGCTTTGTTCAGTTGCAAGTATGGAGTCTTGGTTTGCCATCCCTTCAAGGTGTTAAGAAGCCGTTCTAACTCAGCAAAGTCCGTGCATGAGTTAAAGAAAGGAACGACTTTCTCTTTCACAATATCAGCCAACTCTGAAGCAACGGTATCTTCTGTTTCATCTGTCACATTCCACCAACGATCAACGGCATGACCGGAAAGATCATTTGCTGCGAGTGCGGAAAACCGAACAGTAAACATTCCGTCAGCCTCAATCAAAAATGCGTGAATCCCGCCAAAAATTATTCGACGAAACTCTGGAACGCAAATCGCGACATTCCCTGTGATGGACTGCTCGGCAGGTGTGCTGCATCTCGCTTTCTGAAGGGTAATTACATCTACGAATTCTCCGCGCTGTCGATTCCAAGCCAAGTTCTTGTGCTCGAAACCAAGGGGCTTAAGAAGCGGTTCTAAATGACGCTTTCCAATTTCTCGGATCATCTCGTTTGCGGGAGAAACGGGACAGACAAACTGTGGGGCTTGAGGGAGGATAGGGAGGATTGGTTCAAATCGAGCGATCGCTGCGTGGTGGTGGCAAGGCGGCGGCGGAAGCAGCGGGGTGACAGCCGCGCCGGTTCGCTGCAGCGCATGGTAGGCGCTTCGTCATAGCAGTTTGATGAGTTCGTCTGCCAAGATTTCAGTCTGGCGGAGGATGGCCCGCAGAGTGCCTCGGTCAATCTGCCGGTGATTGGGAACGACTGTCTGAGCAAAAGGCTCGTCGCGCCGCATGATAATGTGACTGCCATGCTGCCGCCGAACCGTGAAACCGAGTTTCTGGAGGGCGCGGACGACATCAGAGCCAGAAACCTGTGGGAGCTTGCTCATACGGCCAGCAGGAGCGCATCGAAATGCTCCTCTGGCACAGGCAGGCCGTCGTCTTGCAGAGTAAGCACGTAGCCCTCGATGGCCTCGCGGATGTTGGTGACTGCGGCCTCGCGGCTCTCGCCCTGAGAAATGCAGCCTGGGAGACTCGGGCACTCGGCAACCCAAAAGCCGTCTTCGCCGGGATAAATGATTACTTGTCGCATGGCAGCAGGATACCAGACGAGCCTGAAAGCTCAACTCCGATAATTCTCAATTCCACGAGACGCGCAGAAGCGCCTAAACGACCCAAGCTCAGCGACCCGGCCCACGGGACGCATGGATTGCAAACCGCGACGCCATGCCGGGTTCGCTGTAGCTTAGGCGTTTTCATTCGCGTGGCTTGAGTTGTTGCTTCCGCCACCACGCGGTTGCGGACGTGCGGGAACTGAGAAAGTAGAAGAAAGTAGAAGAATGGGGACAGACAAACTCGGTCGGCTTGTGCCATGCGCGGTTCAAAAACTCCGGAGCTGCGAAGAGGTTTAACCACGGATAACTCGGATTATCGCGGATGGGGACAACTGAGGAACCAGACCCTCCTGCGGAGAAAAGCGACGGGACGTCGGTATCTGTTTAGCGCCTTCCGGGGTTTGTAGTTCCGCATTTATGCGGCAAGGGCGCCCGCAACCACTTATTCATTTTTCATTCTGACTATTGACTTCGCCTCTCCGGACCGGCTGAAGCCGGAACTACAAACCCGGAAGGCGCTAGACAGATACGGACGTCGCTGCCACGGGGGCAGTCGTCAGTGCACAATGGAAACCGGGGTGCCGACGGTGACGTGCTCAAAAAACTTTTGCGCCATGAACCCGGGCATCCGGATACAGCCATGGGACGCGGGGAATCCGGGAAGGAAGCCTTCGTGCATCCCGACCCCGCCCGTGATCCGCATGAAGAAAGGCATCTTGGCCCCGTCATAGATGGCCCCCTTCGGCTTGCGATCTTTGCGGGTATCGACTTCCTTCTGGATGATGTTTCCGTCGCGATCGATGTAATCGCCGTAAAGCGAGGAGACATGATCGATATCCTTGTCGAGGATCTTGAAGCTGCCATGCGGCGTGTCGTATCCTTCCTGGCCGGTGGAAAGCATTGAAACACCGACCAATTCGTTGCCTTTGTAAAAATAGGCCCGCTGTTCACCTATGCTGATCCGCACAGACGGCCTGCCCCCAACCCCGGCTCCGTCCCAATACGAGACGTCATCGTAATTGGCCCGTTTTTTATCCCTCGGTTTGCTCTTGAATCCGCCGAGGTAAACCGTCTCGCCATTGTAGCGCGGATCAGTCCCGCAACCGGCGCAAAACAGAAGGCCGGTTAAAAGTAGGAGGCGTCCCGGAAGGATCACTTGGGTGAAAAATCGTTTCAAAGTTTGCCCAAATAACCCCGGACTCCGGACGCGTCAAGGCCTCAATTTCAGAGAAAAGCAGTAAGCGGCTGGGTCCCGCATGATCGGGATCCCGGTCGGCAACCGATGCCGTTCAAGGCGCAAACCATAACGACCCAAGAGATGCCCGCGTTTCTCGGGCGCGCCGCCCCAAGGGCGGGAATCTCACTCTCACTCTCACTCTTCGGAACGAGGACGAAGGACGAGGAGGAGGACGAAGGACGAAGGATAAGACAGCACACGCTCGCACCGCCTCAATAGAGGACACGCTGCAAGTAGAGCCCGTCGGCCGGGGCCGCAAAACTCGACTTGATCCGCCCCTCGGCTGCCAGCAATTGATCGATCCATTCCTTTTCCGCCCGCGCCTGCGCACATCGAAGAAGCGATCCTGTTAAAAGACGCACCATCCGATAAAGAAACCCGTTGCCTCGGAAGCGGATCGTTATCAGCGGCCCTTTTCTGCGGACTGCAACTTCATGGAGGGTGCGGACTGTGTTCTCGCCGGGCTTGCCGCGATTCGCCGCGAAACCCCCAAAATCGTGTTGGCCTTCCAGTTTGGCAGCACATTCGCGCAGTATTTTGAAGTCGATCGGACTCGGGAAATGCCAGGCCCGTCCGATCTCGAGTGGATGAAAGATCGGGTCGTTCCAAATCCGATAAAGGTAAATTTTGCCCCGGGCATCGAACCGGGCGTGAAAAGTGGATGCGACTCTGGTCAGTTTCAAAATCCGGATTTCACGCGGCAGACAAGCATTCAAGGCGCTGTTCCATTTTTCCAACGGGAACCGATCCGAGGGGACATCGACATGGGCGACCTGTCCCATGGCGTGCACCCCGGCATCGGTGCGGCCGGAGCCGTGGACCACGATGCGCTCGCCACAGAGTTGGATAAACGCCTTCTCAAGGTGATCCTGGACAGCGTTCTCATCTGCCTGGCTTTGCCAACCGCTGAAGGGGCCACCGTGGTAAGCGATAACGAGTTTTAAGCGCGCCACGGCAGTCAACCGCGCATGGCTTGGGAATCAAGCCATCCTTGAAGAATGAGATGGGCGGCCACCTGATCGATCACCCCCCTCCCTTGTTTCGTGTTGCGCCCGTTGTCGTGCAGGATCCGCTGGGCCGCAACCGAGGTAAGTCTTTCATCCCAGAGATGCACCGTGCAGGACGGAATCCGTTTCCGAAGTTTCTCGGCAAATGCCCGCACCTTTTCCGAAGCAGGCCCGTAGCTCCCATCCATATTGCGCGGCATCCCGAGGATAATCGTATCGACTCCATCACGAACAACGATCGCTGCGATTCGACCCACGGGGTCCGGCACTTCCTTTACCCGGATTGTTTCCAAGGGATGCGCCATCAACCCGAGTTCATCGGAAATCGCGAGCCCGATCCTCGCTTCCCCATGATCAATTCCAATTGCGCGATTCATTGCAGGTTGGGAGGCATGAGGGCCGTCAGTTTCTTTATGTTCTCCGCTTCGCTCCGATGCGCGACAAGAATGGCATCGGCCGTCTGCACGACAATCAAGTCGCTGACTCCGAGCAGAGCCACCATCGATTTCTGGTTCGAAAAAATAATGTTGTTTTGCGCCTCAAGCGCCTTGAATTCCGTGTTGCTCACATTGCCCGCTGAATCCGGGTCAAGGTATTTGGCAATTGCCGGCCAGCTCCCCACATCGTCCCAATCAAAACTCGCTTCCACCATTAACACCCTGCTCGCCTTCTCAAGAATCGCGTAATCGATCGAGATCTTTTCAAGAAGTGGAAATCGCTCCCGCAAAACACCGGCAAAATCCCCGGTCTCACTCATTTCGCGAACAAACCCCGCCAGCGCCGGCGCATGACTTTCCAATTCCCTCAGGATTGCCGGGATCGTCCAGATGAACATTCCCGCGTTCCATCGAAAATTGCCCTGCTCCAAAAATGATTGGGCCAAACCCGTGCTCGGTTTTTCGCGAAAGCGCGCGACTTCAAACACGGGCGGGAAAGAGTGCGCCTCCTTGATTGTGATCGGGGCGCCCTGCTCGATGTATCCGAACCCCGGACAAGCCCATGTTGGTTTGATCCCGATCGTCACAAGATCGCCCGATTCCATGGCCGCCGCGACCGCGACCCGGATTGTCTCTTGAAAAGCCGCTTGATCCGCAATCACATGATCAGCCGGCAACACAATCATCGTCGCGTCTGCCGCCCGGGCGGCGATCCACGCAACCCCGAGCGCAATCGCCGCCGCCGTGTCGCGCTTGGCTGGTTCCGCAACAATGTTCCCGGCCGGGATGGGCAGGCAAAGTTCCCGCACTGCGGATTCCTGGTCGGCGTTGGTGAGGATGAGAATGTTCTCAGGGAGCACCATTCCTTGGAGCCGCCGGATGGTTGATTCGAGCAAACTCTCCCCGGAGAAGAGTGAGAGGAGTTGCTTGGGCCGGCTATTTCGGCTCAATGGCCAAAAGCGTTCCCCGCTGCCCCCGGCAAGGATTAGGACGTAAATTGGGGAAATAGACATGGGTATTTGGGATGCACTAAACTCAGGTTGGATGGGAGAAAGAACGCGGATCGATCCCAAGGGAAAGCGCAAACTGCCATCGTCCCCTTGCAAATTATATAAAACTCCCCTCATATTCACCGCATCCCAATGTCGCGCCCGAAGAATTCCGATCCCCTCCAATCCAGCCTCTTAGCCGTCACCCAGACTGCGGTGGGGTGCGCGATTGGGTTGCTGTTAGCCGGCAAGCTTGGGCGTCCGGCGCAAAAAGCGACCGCAGCTTCACTTCTTGGTGTTGGCGCGCTTTTGGCCGCCCCAGCCTTGATCGAGATCATCAGCAATGCGGTTGTCGGACCCGGATCGGCCCGCGGCGAACGGCGCCGACTGGATTCGATCCGCACCGACCACGGTTTCCCCGACGACGCCGAGATCTTTTAGGACGCGGGGTTTGCTTAAACCCGGGCGCATTCGTGTCTATTCGTGGTTCTTGCGCATTCCCGTGGATTCGTAGTTGTTGCGCGCCCCGCAGACAGCTAGAGAACGCGCCTTATGATGCACGCGCTTCTCGGATTATGGTTCAGCTTGGTTGGGAAACTTGGCTTTCTGGGGGTCGGCATCCCAATGGCCTTGGAGAGATGGATGCACGCGCTTCTCGGGTTCTGGTTTAGCTTGGTCGAAAAACTTGGATACCTCGGGGTGGTCCTCCTGATGGCCATGGAGAGCTCAATCTTTCCCGTCCCGAGTGAAGCGGTGATTCCTCCGGCCATTTATTGGGCTGGCCAGGGAAAGCTGGCGCTCTTTGGTTTTATTCCCGACAAACAACTCGGCTTTTGGTTGGTGGTCCTGGCCGGCACTTTCGGGTCCTGGCTCGGCTCCGCCATCACCTATTGGGTCTCCCTCTACTTTGGACGCGCCTTTATCGAAAGATTCGGCAAGTGGGTGCATATCACCCCGGCGAAGATCGACCGGGCAGAGCGCTTTGTGCATCGCTATGAAGCGGGCGGGATCTTCTTTGCACGCCTGTTGCCCGTGGTGCGGCATCTCATCTCGATCCCTGCAGGATTGGTGAAGATGAACTTCAAGGTCTTCAGCGCCATGACCGTGGCCGGCTCCTTTGTCTGGTGCTACGTGCTTGCCTGGTTCAGCCAACATGTTTTCGAAAAGCACAAAGGGGCGGATCTCATCGGCGATCCCAACGCGCTCGTGCACGCAATCAAAGGCGAGGCAACCCTCTTCATCGCCGCCATCGCGATCCTTGGAGCGCTCTACTTTTTGTCGATGAAACTCACCGCGCCAAAAACCGAGGCCCCAACGCCCCCAATCCCGCCGACGAATTAGGGAGCAACATGATGGAGCGCCTCGCGATCCAGGCGCAGGCCGGTCTCGAGATCCTCGGTGCGGTTCATCGTCTTTTTGAAGAGATCCAGATCGCGGGCCATCTCGTTGCGATTCACACTGCTCAGAAGCGCCGTTTGCTCGGTGATCTTGCCGGCTTTGAATGCGGCAAGGAGCGACTGCTCAAAGCTGTGCCACCCAGCGGGCGAATTGGTTTCCGTGATCTCATGCAAATTGCGGATTTCGTTTTCCCCCATCAATATCGCCTCCCGTGTCCGCAGATTGTTCCCCATGACTTCGGTCACCAGATGCCGCCCTCCGCTTACCCGCGCCACCAGCCGCTGGCTGACAATATAACGCAAAATATCCGCGAGCCGCTGCCGGATTTGCTGCTCCTCATCGTGGGAATAAAGACCGACGATCCGGTTGACTGAGAGCGAGGCGCTGATGGTGTGGAGCGTTGCGTAAACCACGTGGCCGGTTTCGGCGGCCGTCATCGCGATTTCCAATGTCTCCCGGTCCCGAATTTCCCCGACAAAAATCACCTTTGGAGCCTGGCGCAGCGCGGCACGCAGGCCGGTTGCGAAATCCGAAAAATCCTTGCCGAGTTCGCGCTGGCTAAAGGTGCATCTCCGATGTGGATGCAAAAACTCGATGGGATCTTCCAGGGTCAGGACGTGGAGATCCTCGGTTTGATTGAGCTCATTAAGCATCGCCGCGAGCGTCGTTGTTTTCCCGTTGCCCGTTGCCCCTGTCACGAAAATGATCCCGTTTTTTTCCTTAACGATTTGCTTGAAAACCGGCGGCAACTTCAGGCTGTCGAGCGACGGGATCTGGGTCGGCAACTTGCGCATGACGATCCCCGAGTGTCCATTTTGCTTGAATACATTGACCCGGAACCGGGCCACATCCCCCAGGGCATAACTGGTGTCGCATGATCCTTGGTTATGAAAATCATGCTCCAGGCGCGGATTGCCGGTCATGAAGGCTTCCGCAATCACTGCCGTTTGTTCACCCGTAAGCTGGGCCATCCCCGGAATCTCCACGCTTTTTAATTTGCCGAACACCTCCACTTGCGGGGCGCGCCCGACAATGAAAAGGCAATCCGAAACGGACTCCGAAACTTCGAGCATCTTGGTTAGGATCTGATCAATGGGCTGGCTCATAATGGAAAAAGTGGAAGGCGAATTTAATTAAACCATTTTTCATACCAGCGCGCACTCAGGTTTTCGCTCCAAGCAAAATCCCGGGGAGTCCGGCAGGATTGCAAAACCCCTACCCATATTCCGGCCCGCTGTCCATCCGGTAAACCGTCGAAAGCGGCTCACTGAAATTCCCGCTCCGGGATTGCGCGCCGCCCCAATATGCGGAGGATACGCGCCCCGATGACTGCGCCACCTGAACCGACCCTGCCGCTGCTGCGCCGTGGGCCGTTTGCCCGTTACATGGCTGGGGAATCGATTTCGATGCTCGGGACATGGATGCAACAGATGGCGCAAGGCTGGGTCCTGGCGGGGCTAACCACGAGTGCATTCACCCTTGGACTGGTGAATTTTGCGTCGGGAATTCCGATGCTGGTGCTGACGATGTATGGAGGGATGATTGCTGATCGGCAGGACAAGCGCCGAATTCTCATCGTTGTAATGCTGGTCCAGGCGGCACTTGCAGTGATGATCGGCCGTCTTGTGGCGAACGGGAACATCGCGGTTTGGCACATCGCATTCGCGGGAATTTGCCTCGGGATATCCACGGCGTTCGAAGTCCCGGCGGCATCCGCCCTTGTCCCGGAGCTGGTGACAAAAGAGCAGCTGAGCCGGGCGATCGCAATCGACCGCGCAGTCTTTCACGCGACCCGCCTGATCGGCCCCGCCTTGGGTGGATTGCTCATCTGGAAGTTTAGCACCGCCGAAGCTTTTTATGTCAACGCCTGCAGCTACTTCGCGTTGATCGTCGCGCTCCTCTCCATTCACCCCCGAAAGCGCGGCACCGAGGCCGAAGAGACGCTCCGCCAAGGGGCCATGGGAGAAGGATTCGCGCATGTCCGAGCCGATCCGCCCACGTTCAACATGATTTCACTCCTGGCCCTCGCGAGCCTTTTTATCTCCCCGTTTTTTATGATCCTCATGCCGCTCTATTCCCGGCATGCGCTTGGAATCAACCCGAGCCAGCACGGCATTCTCATGGCCGCTTCCGGGGTCGGCGCGCTGATCGGCTCAATGCGATTGCTGGCAGTCGCCCAGCGCCATCGGATGGCATACCTCCGGATCGCAGCCGGCCTCGCAGCCCTGGCGATGCTCCTTCTCGCTGCCGCCTCCGGACTGGCCATGGCTCTTCCAGCAATGATCCTGCTAACCATCGGCACCTCCACCATCTTCGGCCTCGCCAACACCATCGTCCAGGAACGCGCCCCCGATTACGTCCGCGGCCGGATTTCCGCCATCGTCGGGTTGAGCTTCTTTGGGGTCCTCCCGTTTGCGGGTCTCCTCGCCTCGCGCCTCGCGGATTTTGCGGGACTCCGAACAGCGATGATCACCGGGGCGCTCTGCTTTGCAATCGGCGCGGGCATCTTATTGGCAAAAGACAAGCTGAGCGAGCAACAACCCCCGGGCGCCTGACGCATTCCAATGGGCGGGGCACCCCGTCGCTTCCCAAGCCCTCTCCCTCAGGTGCTGTCGGGGAGGATAGAACGGATCAATGGCGTGGCGAATTGAATTGAAAACACAGGCATCCCATAGGAAGTCGGAAGAAAGGTCGGAAGATTTGGGGTGGAAACATTTTCTTGCCTATAATTTTCCTGCCTGCGTTCCCAAAAAATCCATCATTGAACCCCTGATGGAAGTCTCTCACTGGGTCCGCAGATTGCGCAGATTCTCGCAGA